>DUPM01000098.1 GCA_012838315.1 Clostridiaceae bacterium | reverse complement strand
GATGTCGGGTCGCCGTCAGATTATTATGTTGACATGTCATGAGCATATTGCGAAACTGTGTGGCGATGCATAAAGTACAGTCAAGCGCCGCGTATTGTGATGGGTCCGGAGAGTACGATGAGTAATATGAAGCGTCCTATGAATATCGATAAGAAGAGGGCTGCCGCTGCTGTCGCTTTGGTTGCGGTCGGTATACTTCTCGGTATCCTCCTTTTCAGGCAGTGGGCTTCGACAAGATGGAGTCCGGAGGAGATGGCCGTGCGCGAGAAATCTTTTGGCGCGCTGCAAGAGGACTATCTGGAGCTCCAAGAGAAGAACCGATCCTTGAATGATGGCAATAAGGTGCTGAAGTCCAGACTTGAGGCCATAGAAGGTGTTGGTTCAGACCATTATAGTCTGGCGCGGCTACTCGAAGAAGAGGTGGCGCTACTTGAGGGGTTAAGTGGCTTGATTGAGGTATCGGGGCAGGGGGTTGTCATTACGGTGACACCGAATGATTCTACTCCCATATCTGCAAACATGCTGTTGCAATTGGCGAATGAATTGCGGTCCGCAGACGCTCGGGCAATTGCCGTGAATGGACAACGGTTGACCGCTTTGTCGGAAATACGGGACACGGTCGATGGGTTTTCGGTCAATCGTACTACTTTTCTAGCAACAGAGCCGATTGTGATTACGGTTGTCGGCGATGGCGCGAATTTATTGTTGGCACTGTCTATGCCCGGTGGCATTTTAGAACGTTGGCGGGAACGGGATATTGACGTCAGCACGGATATCGTCGAAAATCTTATTGTCGCAGGCATTGCGCAGTGGCAATACGATTATATGTTTGATAATAGTATCGTCGTAGACGACGATTCGGAGGAATAGATGAAAAAAGACTTGGTTCTGGACATATTTCTATCTTTCGCTTTGATGGCGCTTCTTTTCTTGTTTTTCTTTCCGGCTTACTTCGAGTATGGCCAGATAGTGTATCGCTCTGTCGGTGTCCCCGAGCGTATTTTTAGTGTCATTTTCGTTTTGCTCTGGCTTGCTTTGTGCGCATTAACGGCATATGCCAAGAAAATCAGCATGCTGATCGGCGGTGTTCTTTTTTCAATTATGGCATATATTCCTGAGTGGGCATTATCCAGATTGACGACGAGTGCCAATCCCAAAGAGAACAGCGTGGTGATGTCTTTAATTACGAGCCTGTTTCGACGCTTGTATGAGTGGATCAATGCGCCGATGGTGGGTATATCGATGCTGTTTGAACCGCAGAAGGGCCCTCAGTTGAGCAAATGGATGTTGCCGATTTTACTGGGCGTGTTTGTAATGGTTCAGCTTTTTCGTTTTTACCGTGATGCCTATTTGGCAGAGCAGCTTCGATTAGACACGACGCCTTCCACGACGGCCTATGAAATGTCTCGAATGGCGATGGAAAACGGTTCGTCACGAACGGCTAAAACGGCTGGCATTCGGACATTGTCGGATGCGGATGCGACGGCTTCCGCCGCGAGTGGTTTGGATGAGGTGCAAGCAAAGACTTTGGAGCCAACGGAAGCGCAGACTATTTCGAAACCCGGGGAATCTCAATCTGCTATTGAAAGAACCGACGAGGACCTATATAATTAGAGACACCTTAAGACGTAGTCTTAATAATTATGTTGGGGGTCGTTATGTCGAATAACAAAGTTTTTTGGAGAGCTTGGCTCGAAGGTAGAAGATCCGGAGCGGCATCGAATGGGTCTGCGGATGAGGTTTTAGAGCGAGTCGAAGATTTGGATGTATTGGATTTGGGTTTAGAGCCCTTGGCATCTCCGGAGAAAGGCAAGAGAATACTTTTTCGCAAAAGGCCTCAGACATTCGGAGAAGAGATTGGTAACAGCATTACGCATGGTGTGATGGCGCTTTTTACGCTAGGCATGCTCCCATATGCGGCTATCCGAGCATATATTAATGCACCGGCAGGGATGAAGGTCGTTGATCCTCTAGGTGTATCAATCTTTGTCATTTGTATCTTTTTGATGTTTATTTCGTCGACAATCTATCATGCGATGTCCAAGGCGTCTCCTCAGAAAGAGGTCATGCATCGGATTGATCATATCATGATTTATTTTGCAATTGCCGGCACCTACACACCGATTTGTCTCTCGGTCATCGGCGGTAAATGGGGCATTGGCCTTTGTATTGCGCAGTGGGCTCTGGTCATTGGCGGCACACTGTTCAAGGCAATCGCTTTTTCCAAATCAACCATTTCATACATAGTCACCGTCTCGATATATCTCTTAATGGGTTGGATGGTGGTCCTGTGTTTTCCGATTCTCTGGGGTGCGGCCAATATTGTGACCTTCTGGTTGATTGTCGCCGGAGGTATTTGTTACACCGGTGGCGTCGTCTGCTTCGCACTCAAATTCAAGTTCCATCACATGGTTTGGCATTTCTTGGTGGACTTCGGTGCGTTGTGTCACTTCGTAGCCATCGTTTACTTCATGCGTTAACCCATTATCTCGAAAGCGGATATCAAAAGGGCTGCCTCTTCGCGACAAGCGTGAGAGACAGCCCTTATTTGTGTGACAAGAAATAAAGAGGATGAAATTACTCCGGGATATAAGCGGTCATGAAATCGTTTCCAAAGGCACGAATGGATACGGCTTTTTCATAATCCTTGTAAAAATCGTATTTACCCTGAACATAAAACCAACGAGACGCCGGATAGCCTCCTTTGGCGGTGCAAGCTAGAGATACCATTGGGTTGACTACCAGATAGTTTGCGTTGACCGGGACGCCTTGTCCTTCGTATGAGAGCACAACGATGCGATCGCGATCGGCCTTTTTCAAGACATCGTGCGCTTTTTTAAGACCGTCTGCGGCGTACCAATCGTCAGCGTAGACATAGATGCGAGTGCGGTCGTCTTGATTCGCAATCTGCTGTAAAAGATTCATTTGAGATACATTCCAATAATCGTATTCATAGTTCTCCGAAGGATTGGCTCCGGCAAGAAAGTTGAAATATACATGTTGATTGGGGTGGACGGCAATAATGAGAATACCCGAGAAGGTAAGTTGTGCGGCGAGTGCAATCACTGCGATAGACTTGCCTTTGCCCTTGAGGTGATCGACGAGCCATTTCAGAGCCCCGACACACAGAATGATTATCGGGCCGTAAAGAAAATACATGTGACGCCAGCTGTTATAGAAAATCGGTCTCCTGATCATCGCAAAACCGAGGAACAACCACACAATAAAGAGACACATCAGATAGTATTGGGACTCGCCCGTAAATATACCGCGCCATTTTGCTTTGATCGCCTGATGAATGACGGCAAAATGAGAGAATACGAAAAGCATGATAATAAGTATTGGCGTCGTTACCGCAAACATCACCGGAATATAGTACCAAGGCACCGGACGATAGGTCGTCCCTTGAAAAAATACGAACCCCTCCCAGTCTGCAAAATTTGAAGAGCGGCTGATGACGTATGAGATGAAGTCGATCGGCTTTCGCCACATAGCGGGAGATAGCACGTAAAGAAATCCAAAAAAGGACAGGAGCGAAGTCAGCCCGACAGCAAAATGTTTTCGTGACCATTCTTTTTCGACAGAGAGGTTGACTAAGTACAGAATACCGATCAAGCCGAAGACTCCGATACCCGTCATGCGCATATTGGTTGAAACGGCGGAAGCAAAAGCCATAGCCACACCGTATCGAAAACGTCGAGTTGATATCATTTTCATACCAAGCCATATACAAATAATCCACAAAGCCATGGCGATGATATCCTTACTGTTATAATGACCTTCGGCAAAAAAACGTGGACTCAAGTACATCATCAAAGCTGCAGCGACACCGTATTTCCAATCGGATGTGAGCGACTTAGCAATGCAATACAACGCGGCGACACCGGCCATAAACACCAGGAATGTATAGCCGTGAAAAAGGAACATCAACGTTCGTGGGGCATCTTCACCAAGGTCGGCAAACAGCAATGGTGCGAAGGGATAATAGACAGACTGTCCATGATCCATATCGACATTTTCAAGATAGTCGGTGAATTCAATACCGGTCTTCGAATGGGTCGGTTCGTTCTCTTCACCGGCAACTAGCCCGACATACTCTCGAACATTCGATCCTAGAGTTCGAATTTCAAGAAGCTCGTCCCAGGGCATGCCGTAACCTGGCGTTGCCAAGAGTCCGAACAGCAGCAGACACAGGAAAAGAACGGCGACGATGGGGCGTTGGCGTTTGTTGATCTTTTCAATCATGTGAGTTCCTCTCTTTTCGTTTGGTGGAAGAAATCTATGAAAAGTATACACCAAAACCCAAGTGCACAAAATGACGATTGCCCCCGTTCAAATCAATCCACAAGAGGGATATACCCAATGGCAATATTTGATTGTTGAGGGCGTATTAATCATGCTTAAATCATCGGGTATCAGAGGGTGAGCGCAATTCAAAAATGTTGGAGAATTATGACTCGGAGAATAAGCGATCCTTCGGGGTGCGCAAAGCGGCAAACGTAATAAATCCAATGAACGCGCCTGCCAAAGCCTGTACGAGATTCGGAATTAATGATCCCGCTGCAGCAGCCGGGCCATACATAAACGGTAATGCTTCGAAACTAAAGTAGCCAACGACCATAATAAGCTCAGCGATGGCGCATGCGGCAATTCGTCGAAATAGGTTGACCGTTTTACCACGAAGTAAAAGACCTGCAATCAGCCCCATCAGACCCTTTATGATGAAAGTTGCGGGGATATAGACCGGGTAACCGGCCATTAAATCTGCAAGTGCGGACCCGATAGCGGCGGGGAAAAATGCCCATGGTCCGAGAAGAAATGAAGCACCAAGAATAAAACCGTCTCCGAGATTCACGTATCCGATGCCGGTCGGGAAGCGGATTTGAGTAAAGATGAGTATTGCCGCAGCGAAAATGCCTGACAAGGCAAGTCGAAGCAATTGCTTTCGGTATTTTGACTGATTACCTTGTGAGCCGGAAATCGATTTATTTATCATTCTTAATTTCTCCCTTGTTGGCATGACGCCATTATATGCTTCGTTTGGCTCCGTCGAAAGTGCCAGAAATGCACACAACTGCAAGGCCAGAACGGGTGTGAATAGATTGAAGCTGACTCTGCCTTCTCGATATAGTGCTTAGATGCGCGTTTTCATATGAACAAGAACGAAAGCGATTTTTTCGAATAACGCTTGCAAATTTTCGTTTGTGAAAATTGACAATACCTGACGGCCCTCGGCTTTCCACTTTGAACATATGACCGAAATTCTTTAAACTAGAGAAAAAGGACGATAATTTAGTCGACAGATGAGACGGCAGCGTGTATCCTTATAACATACTCATATAGTAGGTTATAACGTTTCATATAACAGATAGGGGTGAGCGTCATGGTTGAGAAAAAGTCAGTGAAAAAGTTGCCGGACAGTGCAGAAGTGTCGTCCATGATTGATCAGTTGGTCAAAAACGCGACGAAAGCGCTCGAGGCATACATGCAAATGAGCCAAGAGCAAGTGGATAAAATGGTTCACGCCATGACTCTTGCAGGACTCAACGACCATCTTCGATTGGCGAAAATGGCGGTCGAAGAAACCGGACGCGGCGTGTTCGAGGATAAGGTCATCAAGAACATGTTCGCTACAGAATACATCTGGCATAGTATCAAGGACCAGAAAACTGTCGGCGTTGTCGATGAGAATGATGCCGAGGGTTACGTCGAAGTCGCAGAGCCTGTGGGTATCATAGCAGGCGTCACGCCGGTCACCAACCCGACTTCAACGACAATGTTCAAGGCACTGATTTCCGCCAAAACACGAAATCCGATCATCTTCGCGTTCCATCCGTCGGCACAGAAGTGTTCCGCCGAATCGGCACGAGTCTTGCGCGAAGCTGCCATTGCAAACGGCGGCCCGGAATACTGTATTCAATGGGTTGAGATGCCTTCACTGGAAGCGACCAATGTGCTTATGAATCATCCGAACGTCTCCCTGATTTTGGCGACCGGCGGATCCGGCATGGTTCGCTCCGCATATAGCGCAGGAAAACCGGCTCTCGGTGTCGGCCCCGGAAATGTCCCGTGCTACATTCATAAGGATGTTGATGTCGAGCGCGCTTGCACCGACCTCATCATTTCTAAGACCTTTGATAACGGCATGATCTGTGCTTCGGAGCAAGCCGCAATCGTTCACAAGGATATTTCTGATGCATTTGAAGAAACAATGAAAAAGCTCGGTTGCGCATTCCTTACGGGAAGCGATGCCGATAAACTTTCAAAATACGTTATAAATATTGAGAAGCAATCCGTTAATCCGGAGGTTGTCGGACAAAGCGCGCACTTTATTGCCGAAAAAGCCGGAGTCAATGTGCCGGAAGACACAAAGATTCTTCTGGTCAAGCTCAAAGAACCGAGCCTGAAATACCCTTTATCTCTCGAAAAACTGTCGCCGGTTCTCGCCTATTTTGTTGCCAAAGACGAAAAACAAGGCTTTGAATTCTGTAATAGAATGTTGGAACTCGGCGGTTTGGGCCACAGTGCTGTCATTCATGCGGAAGATGAGGCGCTCAGTGTCGCTTTCGGGCAAGCGATGAAAGTCGGCCGAGTCATTGTTAATTCGCCTTCTTCACAAGGTGCTATCGGCGACATATACAATACAAACACCCCATCGCTGACCCTAGGCTGCGGAAGCTTCGGTCGCAACTCGACCACAAGCAACATCTCCTCAGTGAATTTGATCAACAAAAAGCGCATCGCGCAGCGGAGGGTAAATATGCAATGGTTTAAGATTCCGCCGAAGATTTATTTCGAAAGAGGCTCCATCCAGTATCTCGAGGCTATGCCAAACATCTCTCGTGCATTTATCGTCACGGACCCGGTGATGATCAAGCTCGGCTATGTCGACAAGGCCCTCTATTACCTGCGCAAGAGATCGCAATACTGCCACAGTGAAATTTTCTCGGAAGTTGAACCGGATCCTTCTGTTGAGACCATCATGAACGGCGTTGAAGAAATGAAGCGTTTCCAGCCCGATGTCATCATCGCGATTGGTGGCGGTAGTGCCATCGATGCTGCCAAGGGCATGTGGTTGTTTTACGAGCACCCGGATACCGATTTCGACGGGCTCAGACTGAAATTCATGGATATCAGAAAGCGCGCATTCTATTTCCCGAATCTTGGGAAAAAGGCACAATTAGTTGCGATTCCGACCACCTCGGGAACCGGTTCGGAAGTTACATCTTTCTCAGTCATTACCGACAAGAAAAATGGCAACACGAAGTACCCGCTTGCCGACTATGAATTGACCCCGGATGTCGCTATCATCGATCCGCAGTTTACGGAGACGATGCCGAAATCCATTGTAGCGGACACCGGAATGGATGTGTTGACTCATGCCATTGAGGCATATGTATCGGTCCTCGCATCCGACTACACAAACGGACTTGCTATGAAGGCGATCGAACTTGTGTTCAAGTACTTGCGACGCTCTTATAACGATCCCGAGGACAAACTGGCTCGCGAAAAAATGCACAACGCATCATGTATTGCCGGCATGGCGTTTACCAACGCATTCCTCGGCATCAACCATTCGCTCGCCCACAAGCTCGGTGCAGAATACCACATCCCGCATGGGCGCTCAAACGCCATCTTGTTGCCGCACGTAATCGCATACAACGCGCAACGCCCGACTAAGTACGCGATTTTTCCCAAATACGGTAAATTTGTTGCCGACGAGCGATATGCTCAGATTGCCCGCTACTTGGGATTCGGCGGACAGACCAAGGAAGAGCAGATTGCGGCCTTGATTCGAGAAGTCAATAAACTCATGGATGATCTGGGCATGCCCAAGACGATAGCGGCGACCGGCGTCGACGAGAAAAAATTTATTGACGGACTGCCGACACTCGCCGAAAGAGCTTTTGACGATCAATGCACCACTGCGAATCCGAGATACCCGTTGGTCAAAGAACTTGTCGAAATCTACCGAAAGGCTTACTTTGGAGAATAGGAAGTACGCTTTTCGCACTTGGACAAAATGAAAAAGAGAAGAGAGTGCCATAAAAACAAAAGAGGCCTGAGAGGGCCTCTTTTTAATGTGATACAAGGCGTTGTTGAAATCAAATACAATCCTCACTTCGCATGAAATCCAGAAAAGCTTCACTGATGGCAGGATCGAATTGTTTGCCGGAATTATTCATAATTTCTAATAAAGCATATTCTTTGGGCATGGCCTTTCGGTAGGTGCGATCTTGCGTCATGGCATCATACGCATCAACGACGGAGAGAACGCGAGACATGAACGGAATCTTTTCTCCGGTAAGCGCATTCGGATAACCTGTACCGTCCCAGCGCTCGTGGTGTGCCAAGATATAATCAGCGATGGGCATGAGTTCAGGAGAAGACATTGCGATTCGATAACCGATTTCAGAATGTTTTTTCATCTCGATCCACTCATCGTCTGTCAAACGATCGGGTTTGTTGAGAATGCGGTCATTGATACCGACTTTTCCAATATCATGAAGTGCGGCCAATAGCTCAAGCTCATTGAGATCGATTTGTGCGAGGTTAAGCTTCATACCCAAAATGCGCGTGAGCTTAATAAGGCGCTCAGCATGCTCTTCGGTCTCTTGACTGCGTGCCAAGAGCGTCGACTGAATGGAGGAGAGAAGCGAGCTGTGCATGCTCTTGCGATCCAGCAACTTACGCTTGTACATATTTTCCTCAGCCAACTGAATGACCGAATCGATGCTGATATCATACATATCCTTGGTGGCGTGGCCTAATGAGAGATTAATACATCCCATCTCGTTGCGCGCCAGCTGATTGTGGCAATTGCAGGCATCGATAACATCCTGAATAAAAGCCTC
>DUPM01000097.1 GCA_012838315.1 Clostridiaceae bacterium | reverse complement strand
TATATCCGTTGGACACCCTCTGGAAACAATCAAAATTCGCATTCAGTCCCCTTAATAATATAATTGTACAAACTTATTAACTTCTTCTCTTGCGTCTTCCAATTATACTCATGCTTAACTGCATATCTTCCATTTGCGCCCATTTCGAGTGCCAAACTCGGACTTTCAATTAGTTTTGTAATCGCATTCGATATTTCTCCAATATCCTCAGGGTCAAGTGAAATGCCACATTCATGTTTTTGTATAATTTCGCTCCAAATTCGGTTATTAGAACAAATCACGGGTAACCCAGCGGCCATGAACTCGAATAGCTTTGTATTACCTAAAGTACCCTCGTCGCCTACTTGCGTACGAAAACCCAGCAAGGCCATGCCCACCATTGCTTCATCATATATTTCCTTTACTTCATTATGCGGAATTTTCCCCAAAAATCTCACTTTCTCCCAACCTTTAAGCTTTTTCAATTGATCGATATACACAGAGGATCCTGAACCTGCCAATATGTATTCAACATCATCAATTGACTCAATAGCACGAATGATAACGTCGTGACTCCAATCTTCTGCAATTACTCCGGCAAAGCATAGTGCTCGAATTTTCTCGCTTCGATATACGGAAAAATCTTCAGTCACAATGGGAAAATTCGTAACCATAATCGTTTTTTTATGAATTCGCTTCAGTTTTTCTACAATTTTGGGCGTTACTGAGATTAAAGCGTCGAATTTTCTTGCCATATTGCGCTCATATTTTGCATATAAATTGGAGATAATTACCCTAAAGCATTTGGGAATCCATGTCTTAAACAATATCTGCTGTGCGACATCCTCATGAAAATCGAATATAACTGTTTTTCCCCTATGTTTTATCCATGCTGCCTCAGGCAGAAGTTCTGGATCATGAAAGTGATAGATATCCGCATCGATCTCACGCATAAGGTTTCGAATTCTTTTCTTGGATATAAACATACGATCAAATCGATTGCGAGGCTTAAATTGGGTGGATATTATTTCAACATCTTCAAATTTTTCATCTGGGAGAGTATCGTTCACTAATAAAGTCACCGCAAATCCATGCCTCGCTAATGACATACATTCCTTATGAAGGATTCGCACATCATATCTGGGGTGAACACTTGTTACATGACAAACCGAAATAATATCTGTTTTTTCTCTACTCATCAATATTTTCTCGTCCACGCTTTCTAAATGATTTTAATGTACTCTTGAGAACATTTGTGGTGTTATTTATATCTTCTTCTTCCAAATATGGATGCATCGGGAGAGATAAAACCGTATCACAAAGATGATTTGTCACTTCGAAATCTTGATCATCATACTTTCCTTCACAAAATGCGCCTTGCCGATGCATCGGCTTCACATAATAGATCATGCTCGGAATGCCCTCGGCCGCTAAATCGCTTTTCACGGCGTCTCGTTCAACCTTGTTTTTGAACTTTATCGTGTATTGCGCGTAACTGGACATATAGCCTTCCGGTATTTGCGGCGTTTCGACAAAACCCGACAATGCAAAATGGTACTTTTCAGCGATTCGGTTGACATCTTCGAGCTCGTGATGGATAAACGCGGTCAGCTTGATGTTCAGGATAGCTGCTTGAATCGCGTCCAGTCTGGAATTCACGCCGACACGTACATTGTCATACTTATCTTCTCCCTTGCCGTGGACCTTCAAAGAACGAATAAGCACCGCTAACGCGTCATCGTCGGTGAAGATGGCACCGCCATCTCCATAGCAGCCCAACGGTTTTGCCGGGAAAAAAGACGTCGTGGCCGCATCGCCAAAGGATCCGGCCATCTTTCCATCGATACGCCCTCCAAAGCCCTGCGCGGCATCCTCCAAGACTCTTAGATTGTATTTTCTGGCAATCTCTAAAATCAGCGGATAATTCGCCGGAAGGCCAAATAGGTCGACCGGGATAATGACTTTGGGTTTGAGCGTTCCTTCATCAAGAACCTTTTGAAGGGCCTTTTCGAGCTTCTTCGGATCCATGTTGAATGTTCCCCACTCAACATCGACAAATATAGGTGTTGCCCCGCGAAATGTGACGACCTCTCCGGTTGAAAAGAAAGTGAAGTCCGGCACAAAGACCGCATCGCCGGGGCCGATATCCCATGCCATCATCAATAGCGTCATCGCTTCGGTACCATTCGCGCAAGAGACACAATGACGCACACCAACATATTCGGCGAGCCGTTGCTCCAGTCGCTTGACTTCCGGACCACCAATAAAAACACCATTTTCCATGACCTGAGCGACTGCCGTATCAATTTCCGCTTTATAACGCTGATATTGTGCCTTTAAATCACGAAATTCCATTATTATGTCTCCCTCAATCTATCTCGGTAATCTGATCATGGCTTTTCTCATATTTTCGTCCGCAGGCAGGACACGCCAATCTTAGGTCCAATGTCGAGCCACATTCACATGCCCAGCCTTTTTGCAGTGCCGGAATACCCACCATCAGAGCATGCGGTTTGACATTTTTCGTCACAACAGCGCCTGCAGCAATCATCGCCCACTCTCCAACAGTGGTACCACACACAATCGTGGCATTGGCACCAATAGATGCTCCTGTTTTAATCAGTGTCTTCTTGTATGCCGAGGCACCCTTTGGGTATTTACTTCTGGGTGTTAAGTCGTTGGTAAATACCATAGACGGGCCACAAAAGACATCATCTTCGATTTCAACGCCCTCGTAGACGGATACATTATTCTGAATTTTAACGCCGTTACCAATCTTCACGTGATTGGCAATATTCACATTCTGTCCGAGCGAACATCGTTCTCCGATTTGAGCACCGGTTTGCACATGGCAAAAGTGCCAAATCTTCGTACCGTCACCAATCGAAACGTTTTCATCAATGTAACTGCTCTCATGAACAAAATAACTCATGTGTCAAACCGTCCTTTGTAGTCCGTTGTCGCTGCGCTATGGATTGGAAGTTTAACGCTCCGACCGGTCGCAGCAGATTCATATATCGCAAGAACCAACTCTAATGCATTTCGACCATCTTGAGCTGTAACATACGGTTTACGATGATTTAAAATCGCGTCAATGACATCCGCATAGAGCGGTTTATGTCCAAAGCCATACACATTCGGAGGATTCTCACAGAACTCCGCCTTGACCTGGTCCGGTTCGTCCGAATAATCCGAAAAGCGCCATTCCTCAATCCGATTGACTGATTTTCCACCGGCCTTGATGGTGCCCTTTTCTCCAAAAATGTACAGGGTCTCTTCTAGGTTCTGTGGATAGATGTTGGTGGTTCCTTCAATCACGCCGTAGCTCCCATTTGAAAACCGAATGAGCGCCAAACCGAGATCTTCGGCCTCTATGTAATCATGCGTCAATCGATCTGTCATGCCGATGACCTCGACAATGTCACCGCCCATCATCCAACGGAGCAAATCGATATTGTGTATGCACTGATTCATTAGCGCGCCACCGTCTTGATCCCACGTGCCTCGCCAAGGTGCCTGTTGGTAATAATCGGGTCCACGATTCCATCGGATATGCGCCGTACCGTGTAGAAGTCTTCCAAATCGACCCCTTTCGAGTGCATCTCGTATTTTCAGAATCGATTTATTAAATCTATTCTGATGGCAAGCACACACGGTTAACTGTAGTGTCTTGGCTTTCTCAATAATCCGGTCGGCTTCTTCCAACGACAATGCAATCGGTTTTTCAATAATCAGGTGTGCGTGTCGATCCAGACAATCCAATGCAATTGCACCGTGTTTGCCACTCTCCGTACAAATCGCAACCAAATCCGGCCGTTGCTCTTCCAACATTTTTTTATAATCAATATAACATGGGGTATCCGCAGAAAGTGAAAACTGCTTGATTGTCTGTTGCATCGCTTCCGGTACAATATCACACAATGCAACTATCTCCAGATGATTTTCTATCGCAGCCGCGACATGGTTCGGTGATATTCTTCCGCAACCAATCAGCGCAAATTTAAGGCTCAACTTTTTATCCCCCTTATAGCAATTCAATATTCTCTCTATTTTCAATGTGCTTCATCGCATTTTTCGTGTCAAAAATCGCGAGCGCAGATTCTTGGACGAGTTTGTAATCGACGGTCGTATGCGCTGTGGTGATAATCACAAGATCCGCTCCACTAATCAATTCCGCTGTCAATTCTGGCTCAGAATGTTTGGCAGCACCATGTTCATGATACGTCGATACAAAAGGATCGTAATAGATGACGTCAGCGCCAAGTTGCTCCAAAGCCTCAATAACGCGAAGCGCCGGACTTTCCCGATAGTCATCGATGTCTTGCTTGTACGCCACACCCAGAATCAATATTCGTGAGCCGTTCATCGCCTTTTTGTCTCGATTGAGAATTTTACTCGCGCGTTCAGCACAATATTCCGGCATGCGATCGTTGACCATCATCGATGACTCAATCATCGATGTGTGGAAACCATATTCTCTGGCCTTCCAAGACAAGTAATAAGGATCCAGAGGAATGCAATGACCGCCCAATCCCGGGCCCGGATAAAAAGCCTGAAAGCCATAGGGCTTTGACTTGGCCGCATCGACAACTTCCCAGAAATTGATGCCCATTTTATGGCACAACATCGTCAGTTCGTTCACTAATCCGATATTGACATTGCGATAGGTGTTTTCAAGAATCTTCTCCATCTCGGCAACAGCCGGTGATGAGACTCGATGTATGGGCGCTTCTAAGATGGCTTCATACATGATTGCTGCAATTTCCGTACAGGCCTCGGTGATACCGCCCACCACTTTGGGTGTGTTCTTGGTCTTATATATCAAGTTGCCGGGATCGACGCGCTCCGGTGAAAATGCGAGAAAGAAGTCTTCACCACACTTGAGTCCGGATTGCTGCAAAATTGGCAACAACAGTTCTTGTGTGGTACCGGGGTATGTTGTTGACTCCAAAACAATGAGCATGCCCTTGTGCATATAAGGTACTATGCTCTCGGCCGAGGCGCGGACATAACTGATATCCGGTTGTTGATACGCATCCAGCGGTGTCGGTACGCATATACAGACGCAATCCGCAGACGCCACCATGGAAAAGTCAGTCGTCGCGGACAACCGACCGGATTTGACGATGGCATCTAGGTCTTCGTTGACCACGTCACCGATATAATTCTT
>DUPM01000096.1 GCA_012838315.1 Clostridiaceae bacterium | reverse complement strand
TATAATGGTGTAAATTCAAAAAATGAGATGAGCCAAATCTCAGACCCTATACCTGTATAATCTTTGTTAACACACAAAAATAATACAGAAGGAATGGGAAATGGCTCAGGTCAATCTTCCGTTATCGCTCACCCTCCGTCTAGATAAACAAATAATGCCGACAGCCTTACAGCCGCCGGCACATTGTGGCTCCCGAAAAAACTCGTTCTCATCGCCCCATCAATGCATCAATTTCTTTCATTTGCGTGTCGTTCAGAGGCCCGAACGACATCGCTTTGATATTCTGTTCGACTTGAGCAACGTTCTTGAAGCCGGGAATCGGAATCGTCACTTCGCTTTTTCCCCATATCCAAGCTAATGCTCCTTGCGTGAGGGTGCGGCCGCCCGAAGTCAAAATTTCACGGACGGCGTCGAGTTTGATTAGGACATCCTCAATTGGACGCCCATCTTTAAAGATGTTCTCGGTCCAAACATGACCGGCACCACGCACGTCGTTCTTTGAGATGCGGGTGTCGCGAGCAAATTTGCCGCTTAAAAAGCCCATTGCAAGTGGACTGCGGTTGATGCTCGCTAAGTGTTCTTTTTCACAAAGGCGTAGCATATCGTCTGAATCGTGAAGTATATTGTAGTCGTGCTGAATGGCGGTGCATCCGGAATGGGGCGCTATGTATCGTGCCGGTGCGAGGGCATTCGTGCTCCAGCCAAACGAGCGAATCTTGCCGGATTGAACCAGGTTCTCAAGCGTATCAATCACAGAGTCGGCTTCCGAAATTGAAACGTCGCCGATGTGAAATTGATATAGATCGATGTAATCCGTTCGAAGCCGCTTTAGCGAAGCTTCAAGTGCACGCTCAATATACGCGGGATCGTAGCAAACGCCTTGCAAAGTCTTTGTTTCTGCGTTTCCAACGTGCCCGAACTTTGTGGCTAATATGACATCTGAGCGGCGACCTTCCATTGCGATGCCGAGCAATTCTTCACTGTGGCCGATGCCGTAGCAATCGGCGGTGTCGATGAAGTTGATGCCGAGATCCAGTGCCGTTTGGACGGCTCGGATGGATTCTCGGTCATCAGTCTCACCATAACCATCCACTTTTCCATCGAAAAAGAACTGCCCGCCGATGGCCCAGCAGCCAATGCCTATCGGGCTAACCTCAATACCGGATCTTCCTAATCGTCTTTTTTTCATGATCGTGTTCCTCCTGATTGTGAATCGTTGCTTCTGCATTTACAAACCAACCGTTTGGTAGGTTTATAACTAAAAAAATAGTAAGATGCAGTTTCATAGTCCAAAAAAATGTATACCTTAGGTTCATCGCAGAAAAATGCTAGGTCGAAAGTACATAGCGAAAAATGGCATACCGTAGGTTCATAGTCCTCATAGTGGCAAGATGATTGTTAATCTGAGGGGCGATTCAGTAATTACCTCACATCATTTCTTCAGTCCACCAAATCTGCCTTGATGCCATTCCAATAGATTTCAAAGCAAGATGCCATACCGGAAAGATAAGTCTTCTGATCGAGGATTTCTGTCGACAAGCTGATACACGTCAGCAAATAGTAGAGCGACATAGCCATAGGCTCTAACGGCAACTCCTGAATAACCTTGGAATGAATGCCCTGCGCTAGAATTTCGGAAAGGCCCTTGATTAAGTCATTCTTACTCTTATTTGTGGCTTCGAGAATTTCGGATTTCATCAATTCCGGCGGTAAATAATAAACAAGATTCCAGAAATCCATCTCTGGATTCTGATAGTGGTAGGTGAGATAATCGCGGCAGATCTGAAGCAGGCGTTCTTTTATCGGGAGATTCTCTGTGTTCGAAAAAATGCGCTCCAGTTCCACTTCGTATTTTTCGACCACACGACGAAACAACACTCGGAAAATTTCTTCTTTTCCGGAGAAATGAAAATAAAGGGATGCCTTGTTGATTCCGATTTCGGTGGCTATTTTTTCCATACGGGCGCCTTCATAACCGTGCCGCGAAAAAGCAGACAGTGCGGTTTGAAGAATTTTCTCTTTGGTGTCGACGCCTTGGCCCATGTGCTTGCCCCCCTGGTCGTATCAATCGATGCGATTGAATGCTGCGAAAAAAGTAAACCACCAAACGGTAGGTAGGCTCAATATATAAGGATTAAGAACTTTTGTAAAGAGGCCGATGGTTTGGTGCCCCCGAATCCAGTTTGCATTTCGTTGCGCGGCGCGAAAGTAGTACGGAGTTACTAGAAGGACGGACTGTGATTCGAAGACTGCGAGAAGTTATAATTGACGCAGAGGAGGGGGGACTATATAACCCCTATAGCGCGAATATTCAAGGATTCATTGTTCCGTTTTCTTCTTTCGCCTCGCAGCTTTAACAAAGCCGAGTGCCGACACTCCGGCAAACGCGAGGCCGGTAACCGCCATGAACGCGCATGCTTGGATCGTGTCCGTCGTGAAGGCTCCGTCAATTTGCTGTCCGTCAACCGATCCGAACAGTGCAGGGATAGCAATCGTCAGAAAGACCAACCCAAGAAGAAACAGTAAAAAAAGCGCGGAGAGCACCGCAAAAATGATTCCGAGAACCAGCCAAGGCGCATTATTCTTTATAGTTCCTCCAATGGAAAAGATGAGCAGATTCTCTGCCTATCGTAAGATCAAAAAGCATTAAGATGAAGACCCCGAACGATATGAATAGCCCGAAAAGACTCGATCGGTAAGGATAGGTAATGCAGTGATCATCCTTCCGATCATATTCGAACATCCTAAACGCACACCCATTGTACATGATGAAGTCGTCGGTGTCCCGAAAGATGAAAATGCACGTCTTATCAACGTTACAAGTCAATCGCTTAATCTGTCGGGGGGCTTATTTTGCGCTTGAGATCATCATACATCTCTGCAAAAGTGGCTTCTTTATATGGTGTGACAAAAATAACACCGACACAGCACAACAATGTGCCGAGGAGATACCAACCGATAAATGACAAACCAAGAACGAATATCTCGGCTTTATAACCGTCAGTCATTCGACTACTGAGTTGCTTGGCTTCTTTAGCGGACATATCCGGATTTTCTGCCAAAATGTAGGGCACGAGGATATATTCATATGTCTTAATGATGCCCGGGATAAGAAAAAGTAGCGACCATAAAAATATATTCAAATCGACTATGAATAAATTCTTGCTGACTGAGAGCCATTTGCCGTTTCGATAGAAATGGACAAGCGAACCGAGCTCGGAGCGACCGTGAGAAGCGTCGATGAAGTATTTTGCCTGACCAATTCTGAAAATATTTCGGATGAAAAAATACATTGCAAAATTCAATGCCAGAGAACTGAAGAATATCATGACTAAAAGAGAGTTTAGCGGAATAATAAAAGAATAGTCAGAATTTCTAGGGGAAAGGGAAAGACTTCCCCATTGATCTTCTCCGATTGGTAACTCAAATACAGTATGTTTCTTCAGAGAGGAGTCTCTGAACTCTGCAGTATTCGGCTCCCAATAAACAATGTTGGTATTACTCGAAATTCGAAAATTAATAGAAAATGACTGTACGATGCCGACGATTAAGCAGACAATAAAAGCAGTCCAATAGAAACTCTTTAGCGTTTCTTTCGCATTATTCTTAAGATATGCTCTGTCCATATTTGCCCCTCCCAAAAAGGTAATGATGGAATGAAGAAGTCGAAACCGGAGAATACTTAAAGAAGTGTAAAAATATTATTGACAAAATAATATTTACTATAGCAAAAAAATAATACCATGTATATAACGTGTCCATTTTTGTTCAGCAATATGTCGTACACGTCAAACGAGCAGAAAATCAACATATTACATAATAGTTTTAGTAATTGAACCAGCCAACTTCAGAGCTTGTGGTGGTTTTTGTGCCTTAATACGATAATTGATGCGGTGCATTATCGAAAGAAGTTTCTTCGAGATTAATCACAGACAGGTAGTTCAATAGATTCAGAAACTATGGAAAAAAAAATTAACATGTGTATAATAAAAATATAAAAGATTCATCTATAACGATCGAAGGGGCTCATAAGAGCGAAGGGGCTAAGAGGTATATTATGTTGGAAAAAACGCGAATCATTTTAATTTCACTTGTTCTTATCATCTTTACGCTTACGTCTTGTTTTAACAATGACGAGACACAAAGGGCAAGTCAATCATCAAAGTCTGTAGCGACGACC
>DUPM01000095.1 GCA_012838315.1 Clostridiaceae bacterium | reverse complement strand
TGGAAGGTGATGAAATGGGCAAATATTTAACTTCTCACAGTGCATTATTCGAACTTGCTTCAAGACTGAAAGCATATAGAATCGATTATCCGTTAACACAAAAAGAATTAGCGGAAAAATCCGGTGTTGCGTTGCGCAGTATTTTGCATATGGAGAGTGGGAAAGATGTGCATCTTGGCAGTCTGATTAAGGTGCTTATCGCGCTGGACTTGGACGACAATATAGATATGCTCGTTCCGGATCCCCGGAAGAGACCCTCGTTTTTTTTCAAAGAGAAATCAATACAATCGCAGCCGAAGCGGGTCAGAAAAATGATATCTCGCGAGACGGATGTGGATCGAAAATGGGGAGATGAGAAGGAATGAACAATGTAGCAACGGTCATGCTATGGGGAACAACGGTTGGGTATTTTCACTTGCCGGAGGGCGCGAAATATGTGTCCTTTGAATACGATAAGGATTTTGTCCGTATGGGTGTTGAGATATCTCCGCTGATGATGCCCATATCTAATCGAGTGTATGAGTTTCCCGATTTAGTAACTCCTGCATTTCGAGGTGTTCCGGGCTTGTTGGCAGATTCGTTGCCGGATAGGTTCGGGAACGCCGTGATTGATCAGTGGCTTGCATCACAAGGAAGGACACCTGAGTCATTTAATGTGGTGGAGCGATTGTGTTATACCGGGAAACGCGGCATGGGAGCACTGGAATATTTACCGGCAACGCACTTGAACGGAGACAATAACAATATCGTAGACATCGCAGAATTAGTCGCGTTTGCTTCTTCTGTTTTAGAATCAAGAGAGAATATTCATTTGTCAGCGCGCGATGATCTGACCTATAAGCAATTATTGAAGCTCGGAACCTCAGCGGGCGGTGCGCGGGCAAAGGCAATCATGGCCTATAACAAGAGTACCGGAGATATTCGTTCAGGACAGATAAATTTAGATCCGGGGTATGATTACTGGCTGATGAAGTTTGACGGTGTCTC
Organism: Clostridiaceae bacterium; assembly: GCA_012838315.1. Taxonomy (GTDB): domain Bacteria; phylum Bacillota; class Clostridia; order Saccharofermentanales; family Saccharofermentanaceae; genus DUPM01. Next base: position 1,445 of record DUPM01000095.1, on the reverse strand, counting down.
CAAAAACGGAGACCACGATCGTGAAGATGTTCCGGAATATACCCTGATAGAGTATGCATATTACCTAATGGCCATTCAAGCCGGAATCGACATGAGTGAGTGTGAGCTACTCGAAGAAAACGGCCGAAAGCATTTTATGACCCGAAGATTTGATCGGGTGGACGGCAAAAAATTGCACATGCAATCATTAGGCGCCATTACTCATATCGATTATAACGAGCCGGGTCTATGCAGTTATGAGATGGCGGCGTTAACGGCTAGAAAATTGGGATTGCCAAATAGTGATATCGAACAGTTTTACAGAAGAATGGTGTTCAATGTTCTTGCGGTAAATCAGGATGACCATGTGAAAAACATTTCGTTTCTGATGGATAGAAATGCAGCGTGGACATTGTCTCCGGCTTACGATGTGACATTTGCTTGTGATTCCGGATACAAGTGGCTTAGATCCCACCAGATGTCGATCAACGGGAAACGATCAAACATCTTGCCGGAGGATATGACTTCCTGTGGTCAATATATGGATCTGAAGACATCAAGGTGCAAGAAGATCATCGAAGAGGTAAGAGAAGCTATAACAGATTGGCCATCCATTGCAATTTCGGTCGGAATCCGGGAAAAAACAATTCAATTAATCAGTACTGAGATGAGGACTCGTCGTACGAAATAGAGAACATACGGAGTTGTAGACTTTTGCGTTTCATTATCAGTGCCGCGAGCAACATCAGGACAGATGTGATCAAAAGAAGCGGCATGCCCGACCTCGCGCAGATCTCCTGAAGAATGCTTTCTTACCTCGCGATATCCGCGACTTGTGCACCGATAAAGTCGATCAGCGCCTGCGGATCAATGAGGATCTGCGCGCCCCGGACGCCGGCGCTTACCGAGATCCAGTCGAAGAGCGTGACCGTCTCGTCAAAATGCGTCGGAAAGGCCTTTTTCATTCCGACCGGCGAGCAGCCGCCGCGGATGTATCCGGTCAACGGCAAGAGCTCCCGCACGGAAATCATTTCGCATGATTTATTTCCGGAGACGGCGGCGAGCGTCTTCAGATCCAGCTCCGTCTCGACCGGAATGCAGGCGACGAGAAAGCCGGTTTTGTCGCCCTTAAGTACAAGTGTCTTGACGACTTGCTCGACCGGAAGCCCCAGAGTCTGCGCAACATGAATGCCGGACAGATCCTCTTCGTCGACCTCGTAGGAGGCCACCCGAAAAGTAAGTCCCGCCTTTTCGAGCATCCGAATCGCATTGGTCTTGATTGGGGTGTCCATGGTTCCTCCGTTTCAAAGACGACCGCTCGAAAAAACGATCGTTTCAATTATTTTGAGTGATATTCGAAGAATCAAAATGACCAAACCGCTGATGACGAAACTTCCGGAAGATATGAAAATCGGAAAGAGATATCTTGTGGTCACAACCGCGCACCAAACCAAGAGGTATATATT
>DUPM01000094.1 GCA_012838315.1 Clostridiaceae bacterium | reverse complement strand
GAGAACGGTCTGCTCGAGCGTGACCGTCACGCAGGACGGACCCATTGCCGCTTCGAAATTGGCCTGAAGATTATACCTTGAACATTCGCAAAGCGCGGGTGTGGAGACCCAGCCGCGAGTGTATAAATCACAATAGCACTCCGGATATACGAAAACCACGTGCGATTCATCGACTCGCTCTATCACAACGCCGCCCATCTCGGCCTCAATACGTCGCAAAAAATCAGCCTGATCCGAGCTATTGGTATAAGCCTCGCGAAAAATTTTCGCCGGATACGATTCTGAGCACGCCTTCGCGCACGGGCGCAGTAAAGTCGCGCGCTCATCTTCGGACATACTCTTCAAAGCCGCCTCGAAGCCGCCAAACCAATGCTCCAAAAATGGGTCGCTCATCGCATGATACCTCCAATGAAATATATAGAATAAGTGAAGCGCTACCTCTTAAAGGATATAAGAAAATCGAGATGCTGAAAAGCGCGATTGTGATCTATAAACAAATCCGGTTGAGACAGATCTGCTTTAGAGGCATAGGATAACAAAAGCTCAGAGATAAATTATCCTTTCAGGAAACGGTAACTTCCGCTACAGAGCTTTGCACCTCTTGGGCGTATAGTGATTATTGAGGTGATGATTATGAATAATTCATTAACCAAGCTGAAAATAATAGTTAGCTCGATTTTGAGCACCTTGATGGTCATGCTCGTTCTGAATGCATGCGATACCGGATCTTCTACGTCTGTTCCTTCGGCGACGTCGAGTAGCGAACCGTCGATGGCAACGACCGCGCCTCCCATTGATATCGATATCACAACAGAGGCAACCACGGGTGCGGTCTCGACGCCGGTGCCAACAGAGTTAGTTTTAGTGGAACCGTTTGAGACAAACCCACCGAACACCGCCTATCAACCGGTCTCTACCGATCAGACTCGAGCGCCGGGTGCCATGACGCAGACCGCGTATTCGGTCACGATTCTGACGGATTCCCTAGTCAGTCCTTGGGCGATTGCCGCTCTGCCGGACGGACGGTTCGTCGTTACTGAGAAGGCGGGCACAATGCGCATTACGACGGCAGACGGTACGCACAGCGAGCCCATCGGCGGTTTTCCGGAGGTTGACGACCGGGGTCAAGGTGGGCTTCTTGACGTTGCGATCTCGCCGGACTTCGCATCCAGCCGGATGTTATATTTCACACTTGCCGAGTCCACAGCCCAAGGCTCGCTGACTGCGGTCGGCCGTGGTCGCTTGTCTGATGACGAATCTATGGTCGAAAGTTTCGAAATTATCTGGCGCGCTATCCCGTATTTTGATAACAGTGCGCATTTCGGTAGCAGCCTGGCTTTTGACCAAGATGGCAACATTTTCGTGACGACCGGGGAACGATCGGATTTGTCAACACGCCCGAATGCGCAACTGCTCGATAACGGTTACGGCAAAGTGGTGCACATTACTCCCGATGGCGCTCCGGTGCCCGGCAATCCCTTTGTCGATGTGCCCGGCGCGCTTCCGGAGATATATTCTTACGGACATCGCAATATTATTGGTCTCGCGATCCATCCGGATACCGGAGAGGTTTGGATTGCAGAAATGGGGCCGCGGGGCGGTGACGAGCTTAATTTGATCGAGGCCGGCGGCAATTATGGTTGGCCGACAATCAGTTACGGCATCGAGTATTCTGGTGATCCCATTCCCGGCGGACTGACGGTCATGGATGATATGGAGCAGCCGGTCTACTATTGGGATCCCGTTCTGGCGCCGGGGGGCATGACATTCTACACCTCGGGGGTCATCGCGGAATGGCAGGGCAATCTCTTCATTGGCGGCCTGGGCAGTAAGCGCATTTCCAGAATAGTACTCGATAACAACCGTGTTGTGGCTGAAGAGTGGCTGTTGGTTGATGAAGGGCAGCGATTCCGAGATATATGCGAGGGTTTGGATGGTGCGCTCTATGCCGTCACAGACGACGGGCTGCTCTACCGGATTGGGTAAGAGGCCTTCTCTTTTCGACGCGTATGGGATGGACACCTTGAAGCGGCTAAGTTGAGATTGAATGTGGGATTAGCCGATATTCGTGTCGCACTTGGTAAGGAGGAATACCCTTATGAGAAAAATCACAAGTTTCCTTTTCGCGACGCTTCTAGCGTGCTTCGTTCTATCCTCCTGCAGTGCCAAGTTATTTGTCATTCGCCCGACCCTCATCGACCGAATCACTATCGAGAATATCTCTACCGGTGAATCGATCGAGCTCATTCGAGGCGATGTCGATGAAGTCAATTGGCTGATGGACGATCTTGTCCTCCAGATGGCCGAGTTTTATAAGCGCGACGGTCAATGTACTGCGCAGGACTCGCACCAATACGAGGCAGATTACTATTATGGTGACCGGTTGGAGCTGACCGTTATCATTAATGAAGACGGCTCGATTTGTAAAGGCAAAGGACATTACGTTCTGTCTGAAGAGGACGGAGAGATGGTCAAGGAAGACCTTTCAAATTGGGATAAAGCATTCAATCTTAGGGAGTAGAGAAGGCGCGAGGCTCTTGAAGATACATACGGAACTCTCCTGGAAGGAAGCATATTTTCCGGAAGGGAGAATTCATTTGTCTCACGATGTACAATAGACTTAACATTATGTATTACCTGTGTTGCATTATGAATACAAAAACATACACGCCGGAGGTGATCATGATGTCGTATCCTGAAAAAAGAGCCATCGTCTCGATTCTTGCGGGAATCGCAGTTATCGTTTCTTATTGTATCTATGTCTACGAGAAGAGCAAATCCGGCGAGGCAGCGGCGGACAATCTCAAATTTTGGGCGGGGGGGCAATGCTCCTATTCATCGTCATCGGTATCGTTGCAAACATTGTGATTCAAATTGTATTTCGCATTCTTCTTTCGATTTCGATTGCCATTCGGGAACAGTACGTGAACGGCGAAAGCGACGACAAACTGATTGAGAAGGAAATAGCCGCCGAAATGGTCGAAGATGAGATGGATAAACTCGTCGAGCTCAAATCCTTGCGGGTTGGCTTTGTCATCGCCGGCATCGGATTTGTCACCGCACTGATTTTTGCTTATCTGGGTTATTCGGTTGCTACTATGATGAACATCATTTTTTTCTCATTCAGCGTGGGGTCTGTTTTCGAGGGATTCAGCCATCTTTATTTCTATCGAAGGGGTGTTACGCGTGGGTAAAAAAGAATTTGAGATCACCAACAATATCCGCACGCTCCGTTTTTTTGCGGGTGAGATGACGCAGCAGCAACTGGCCGAAAAGACCAATGCCTCCCGTCAGACGATTATCGCCATTGAGGCGGGAAAGTACTCGCCTTCTCTGGATCTCGCTTTTCGGATTGCGCATGCATTCGGGAAGCCAATCGGTGAAGTCTTTGAGTATAAGAAAACAGAGGAGTAACAGTATGGAAGCAATGGTCTACTCGAAAAGATCCGCCCCTCGCGGCATGAGGCTCACCGAGGTCGAGAAGCCCGTGCCAACTGCCGGTCAGGTTCTTGTAAAAATTCACTCGGTGTCCCTGAACGCCGCGGACTACCGATCCATGCAGATGGGCATCGGCCCGAAAAGCGGCATCTTCGGCGCTGATATCGCAGGTCTTGTCGAGGCGGTCGGGCAGGATACGATGAAGTTCAAGGTTGGTGACGCGGTCTTCGGAGAACTATCCATCAATGATTTCGGAGGGCTCGCGGAATACGTCGCGGCCCTGAGACACTTCTGGCAAAGAAGCTCGACTCAGTGTCCTTCGAACATGCCGCCGCCATACCGATGGCCTCAATCACAGCGCTCCAGGGACTTCGCGAAAAAGGCCGAATTCGTCCGGTTATCGACAGACGCTACTCACTCGCTGAATCCGGGGAAGCCTTTGATTACTTGAAATCGGGGCATGTCGGCGGCAAAGTCGTTGTAAATGTAATCTCGTAAGTTCATTATTCAACATTGCAAATTTGATGTACTTATTTGATTCCCTTTTTCGGCGGGCTTGGGTAAGATCGCTAGTGAGTAGCGATCGTCTGGTCCCTATATGAGCGGAAGCCAATCGGTGGCGCTATTTCTCGGTCAAGACTTATACGAGTTTTTCCATAACATTTTTGACGGCTGACAGTTTAAAGGGACGTTTTACGAGCGATTTGCCATCGGCAAGCGCCGCTTGTTGCGCATGGTAGGTCGGCTTTTCGACGGAATAAAGGATGCCCGTAGGAATTTTGTCATCGAATATTTGGGCGGTCTTGAGCGCGAGATTTAAGTCGGAGCGGTCATAGTTGTCAGGTAATGGGGTGACGCGGCTTTTGTAGTCGGTGAAGGTGTTGATTTTGTTGAAACTGACACAGGGCTGCAGAATATCCAGCAGCGCATACCCTTTGAAAAGAATGGCTTGCTTCATCAGAGCGACCAGTTGCTCCGGATCGCCCGTGAAACCGCGGGCGACGAAGCCGGCACCCATTGCCAATGCCAATAACATGGGGTTGAGAGGAATGTTGATGTTGCCGTTCACCTGTACACCGGTCACGTGACCGGTTTGGCTGGTGGGGGACGCTTGACCCTTGGTCAGACCGTAAATCTGATTGTCATGGACAAAGTGCGCGATGTCGACGTTGCGACGGATGTTGTGTATGAAATGATTGCCGCCTTCGCCATAAGAGTCGCCGTCACCGCTATTGACCACCACCGTCAAATCTTCATTTGCGATTTTGGCAGCGACTGCTGCGGGTAGCGCCCGGCCATGCAAACCGCAGAATGCGTTGGCGCTGATATACTGGGGTGTTTTGGCTGCTTGGCCGATCCCGGCCACAATCAGAACATCGTGAGGGTTCTTGCCCAGCTCTGTCAATGCCCGTTTCAGACAGGTCAGAATGATATGGTCGCCGCAGCCCGGACACCAAGCGGTCTCGAATGTTTCGAACGTTGCGGTTGAAATGTCGTTATTAGTAGTGGACTTGTCGGATGATTTTTCACTCATGGATGATCTCTCCTTTCAAGCGGCTGACGATTTCCTCGCCGGACAGTTGCCGTCCATCGTATTTAAGAATGCCGGAGTGACAGCTTATTCCGGTGGATTCTCGAATAAGAGAGGCGAGCTGTCCGGTGGCATTTTGCTCGACATGGACCAGACGCTTCGCTTGTGGTGCGAGCGCTTGGAGTTGACCAACCGGCAGAGGGAATATATCTCCAAAAACCAATGCGCTCACTTGGCCGGGATGATCCTTTTCAAGAAGAGCGATTGCCTCCTCAAGCGGTCCCATAAGAGAGCCCCAACCCAGTAGCAAGGTCTTGCACTTCGGACTGCCGATTAATCGAGGTTCCTGTAGTTCGGTTTTCAGTTTGTCTAACTTGCGCATGCGTTTATTCATCATTTGGTGTCGGACTTCGGGCGACTCGGTGATATGACCCAGTTCGTCGTGTTCATCACTGTCTGCCGCTGCAAAATAGTTCGGATGTCCGGGATAGACTCGCGGTGTAATGCCATCCTCGGTTAGCTGATAATTGCGATAGCCATTGTCAAAGGCGCTCGTTTTCGGTGTGGTATCGGCTAGATCCTGATTGTCATTGGCTTCTCGCTCGGCGGCGCTCTTTGTCAGCATGAAAGGCTCGACGGTGGAGGTTGTGTCCGCCAGATACTGGTCGCTCAGTATTATCACAGGAATCCGGTAACGCTCGGCGAGACGGAAAGCGCGGATCGTCTGTTCATAAGCATCTTGTTGGTCGCGTAAAGCGATGACCATACGCGGGAATTCGCCTTGAGCGGCGCTGATGACAAACCGTAAATCGCTTTGCTCGGTTCTCGTCGGAAGGCCCGTGCCGGGTCCCGGACGCTGAACGTCACAGACCACCAGAGGAATCTCTGCGATTCCGGACAGGCCGAGCGCTTCAACCATCAGACAGAAGCCGCCTCCCGACGTGCCGGTCATGGCTCGGACGCCGGTAAAAGAAGCACCTAGAGCCATATTGATCGCCGCGATCTCATCCTCTGCCTGTTCGACGACGATATCGCAATCCTTCCCGTGCTCTGCCAAAAATTCCATGATGCCGGTCGAAGGGGACATGGGGTATGCGGCGTAGAAACGGACATCAGAAGCCAAAGCGCCCAAGGCGAGCGCTTGGTTGCCGGAGACCGTCAAGTAATGACGATAATCACCCGCAGGCTCTGATAGTCGTGGGGCGACCATGTCGTACCCCTGCTCGGCGGCTGTTATATTCAAATCAAGTGCAGACGACGGGACATGACGCTTGAGCGTTTCTGCGATATGAACTAAATCAAGAGAAAGCAATCGAAGGAGTGCGCCGATTGCAACACTACCGAATACCCTCGGATTGCCGAGGTCCTTTGCTGTGTTCGTCATTTCAATATGGATTGCTCTGGAATCGTCTGTCGGTATACTTGAGTCGCATAGAATAAATCCTTTGTCGGCAAGCTGACTCGCGTGCAATTGAACACTTTCCTCATTGAGGGCAACCAGACAATCAATTCTGTCACTGTGTGATGTGATTCGGTCCGGTCCAAAGCGAATCAAGATAAAGTTGTGACCGCCCCGGACACGCGACATGAAATCCCGAGTCGCGTAGACGTAGTAGCCGGCATGCTTCAGTAATTGTTCGAGAATGGCTGCAGTGGTATCGATTCCTTGGCCGGCAGCCCCGCCAATCAAAATATTCAAAGCCATACGATTCTCCCCCGGCATAATACGCCGTGCTCGATTTTATGGGTGACGTTGTCGATGTGTGCCTTAATTATGCGCCATGACAGCAAAATAATCGATATTGTATTAGTAAATTATCAAATAGGTCATATAATGGGGTTCCTAAAAACGCTGTGCATCTACGAATTAAAGGGCTTTTGGATTTCGCAAAGCAATTTTGTCGATATTATTATTAATAGTATATACACAATATTATACATTTTGCACATTAATTAGGCGCATACAAATGAAGTAAACGGAGAATTAGGCAAAACCAGTTCCATTATTGGACTCGCAGCTGAGGGCGTGCATTCAAGCCAATTTATCAGGTCTCATGTGATTTTACAAAGGAACAAAAAAATGTCGAACAATGCTTGATTTGACCAAGTGCAAGAGACAGCGAGGCTGACTTGCCGAAAGGAGTTTAGTATGAATTACAGAGAAATTATGGATGCTCTGAATGGGAACACAAAGCGTCGTGCCAGAATCAGAGTCGTCCTGGGTACAACAATCGGAGTGATTGTGGGTGCGGGCGTCGGCATATTGCTGGCACCAAAGTCCGGAAAGGACACCCGCAAGGACATCGTGGATGGTGCTGAGAAAGGCGTCGAGAAAGCGCGCGAAGTGGCTCGAAAAGCAGCCGACTTTGTTAAGCAAGAGGTTGTTGCAGTCAGCGAGGCGGTCATAGAGAAAGCAGAAGATCTCAAGCCGGCAGTCAAAGCTGTGACTGCTGAAGCAACGACGAAGAAAGTTTCGAAAACGACTTCTTCCAAAGCTTCTAAAGCGCCGACCAAATCAACACCTAAAGCGTCTGCAAAAGCAGACACGCAAGAGGTGACAGTAGCGGCTCAGGATGAAGCTAAATCCTAATTATACCGGATTGGAGCTGAAGACGGTTGTCCTTGGCCTGTGTGAAGGAATGATTGCAGCGTTTGTCACAGCAACGATAGTTTGAGTAATAAGTGAAGTCGTGATGTAGAAAAGTGGCTTTGCCGCAGACAGGACAGTCAGGATATTTCCTGCT
>DUPM01000093.1 GCA_012838315.1 Clostridiaceae bacterium | reverse complement strand
GTGCCGTGTTAGCCTGTGGAGAGATGGCAATAGCCGTCTCGGTGAATCAGGAACCCTCCAAAGCGATTCAGGCGTTTGCCTGAACGCAGTAGGAATCCCCTTTCTTCAGGGAGGGGAGGATGTCAATCCTAAAGGCATGTAGGAATTCCTGTTCGTTTTCCTCTAGCTTTAGAAGCGATTCAAGCCAAGCTTTGACTTGCAGCTGAGCTGTCTTAAGATCAAATTTGTCCTTGTTTCGTAAAACTGGATAAAGGTCTGTCTTGATACGATTCTGAGTGACTAGATCAATCGTGTTAAATTGGAACTCAATAGGCGGAGATTCCGCGCCTATCGCGCTGTAAAAAACAACACACTTCCGGAGCAGGGGTTCCTCTGATTCATCAATCAACCCAAATTTCACTAGGTTATAAATATCATAAAGATCTCGAGGGGCAGTTCGATTGATCAAAGCAACAATTTTGCTTGCAAATATTTCGATAGGGGCCACACTGAGAACAGAAACTCCAGTCGGATCCCATGATGATTCAAAATGTCTTTGCTCAATTTTAAGAACGTGACAGCGAAGCATATAGTTGATTTCAACCTTAATGTTATCCTTCATGCCTCCTGAATTTGAGTATTCATAAACAAAAGAATCAAGAGCGTGATAATGCTTCGATTTGGGACTCAACAAATAGCCGTTGGCTTTCATAAATTTTTCGATTCGGTCATTGATGATTGATCTTGTCGCCATCATTTCATCCCGAGAGACATTTTCTGAAAAATCCAGATCAATATCGACGGACAACCTTGGCAAATTGAAAATTGTTAGGTTAATGGCCGTTCCGCCCTTTAGAGCCAAAGAGTATCCAAGCATAGCATCATTTTCGAAAAACTTCAGTATTTCAGTCAATCTGCAAACTTTCTCATAAGTATCTCGAACGAAGCCAAGTTCTTTAGCTTGTTTTCCTAACAATAACTTACTCCACTCAAGCATTGAGATCAAACCCCTTACGGATTATTGATTTAATATTCTCAGGGGCAAAAATCATCCAATCCTCATGTAAGACAAAGTGCTTTGAAAGGGTATTTTTTTCGGAATATAGATATTTTTTCGATTTGGGAATTTTGGTTCTACAGTAATCAAAAAATGGTTTTGCAAGACCAAACTGTTCCGAAAATTCCGTGAGCAAGAAGCCGGATTTTTGATACAAATTCGCCTGCCCATATTCATCAAGATAGGTTATCAGCTTATCAGCTCGTAGTGCAGGAACCAGCAACAGACAACGGAGTAGTTCTTCCAAACCACCAATTTTCTCAAAAGAATAGATACTATCGATGACAGTCCTTTCGAGATCTGTGACTCTGATTCCGGTATTGGTTGTAATAACGCCAGAATCAATTTTCGGAGAAACCCTGGTATAAGTAATGCCATCAAAAGAGAAGTCAGTGAATCTGCTGGTTGTCGATACAAAGACCTCATGAAAAACTTGATTAGCATAACCAAAGTATTCAAATGCGCTGTGATGCGATATATAAGCATCCTCAGAAATATGCGTTGCTATTAATAACCGGTTTGCGACAGGCTGCTTCGTTTCAAGGCTGATTGCTGTATATAGATTTCTTCGAATTCGATCAATATATCCGTTTTTGACATAATCATTAAGTATTGAGTGTGCTGCTTTTTCGTTTCCAATTAGCTCAACAACATCTAGTCGCGAAAAACAACCCAAATCAATTAGCTTGTCTAGATATTTCATCACAACACCTCCGTTTCTATTATTGCACAAAACATTCCTTATTCCCAATGTTTTGTGCAATTTCAGGAACGGCTATTCTTAAATATGCACGTAACATTCCTTTAAAGCAATGTTGCACGTAAAATCAGGAATGATTATTGCTGTTATTTGGAGGTCTTCTGACCGTGGCTTTTAACGGTAAGCATGCCGCTTCAAAGCGTATCGTAGTAACGATCCTTCGATTTTTCGATCTGCTTTTCGAGACGGATATATTTTCCAACAAAGTATCCGTTCTTATAAAGAAGAAGTGTCAAGAGTCTACCCATTCTCCCGTTTCCGTCAGCACAAGGACATGTTACGCGGGCACAAGCACTAGGAATAAACCTCATTCTGTCATTCGAGACGTCTTCTCACCCGCTAAGTTCTCGAATCATTGAGGACCACATCAATCACTATCTAGTATAAGTCGGAGTATATAGATCGAGACCTTCTTCAAGGCGTTATGACGGCAACGAAGTGAAAAAATCTTGTAGATATATTTTTCTACAGATAATGCCTGAAAATAACAGTTGACAACTATCCTTGTCAGATTTACAATAAGTGACAAGAATGGTTGTCAGAATGCAAAGTAAGAGCGTCAATTATTCGCAGAGGACAGAGAAGAAGGAACGTGTAGTCGGAAGAAGAGCGATAGTCTTGTCATAAGCGAAAAATCGGGAAATCGAAAAAGAACGGAGATGAGAGAATGCCACTGAACAATCGATTAAAGGAATACCGTGCCAGGCTCGGCGTCAACCAACAGGAGATGGGCGAGTTGGTCGGGGCCTCTAGGCAGACAATCAGCCAGATAGAAAGAGGAGATTACTCGCCGTCTGTTGTTTTGGCGCTGAAAATTGCCAAAGCATGCGGCGTAACGGTCGAAGATATTTTTACATTTGAGGAGGATCAGTAAAATGACGCAGGTTGAGAAAACAAATAGAGTTCAGCGCGAGAAAGATTCGGATAAAATGCACCTCAAAAGACTACTTGTAATGGTTTGCTTATGTGCGGCTGCGGGGGGCGTCATTGGGTTTTTTCTCATGTTCGCGAGGGATTGGATTTCTGAAAACATTGGGATTAAGGACGAGGCGATTCAAAGCTATTTGGGATTGATTAGTTTGGCTGTATACGTTGCCGGTACCATTTTTCTTTTCGTAATGGCGTTTTTTCAATATTCTCGTGCGAAAAAATTGGCTGTATCATGGAACGGCGAGGACGAGGCGGTCATGGATGCCATCGAAAAAAAACAGAACCTTGCGATGTTATGGAACAACATGCTTATGATTTTTTTCTTTCTCTTTTTTGCGCTGGTCATCGGTGTATCTGGTATTTTCGAGCTTGCGCGAACGATCGAAACGGGTATTCCAGAGCTTAGTATGTTCAGAATTATCGCTTTCTTCGGAAGCGTTCCTACGCTGTTAATGGGGGTTATTCTCTACATAGTCATTAACAAGTGTGTGTTCGATCTTCAGAAAAAACTGAATCCGGAAAAGCAAGGCAGTGTTTATGATTTTCAGTTCGACAAGAAGTGGGAGGAAAGCTGCGATGAGGCACAGAAGCAAATGATGTACAAGGCCGGATATAAGGCGTTTCGTGCCGGAAACATGGCCTGCCTGGGCTTTTGGCTGATTTCGATTTTTGGTCTGATCTTTTTTCAGACAGGCGTTTTCCCGGTCGTGTGTATTTGCGCAATCTGGTTGGCCTTGAATATTTCATATTCGCGATCGGTCATTCAGCGTGAACGTCACAAGTAATTTATTTGCAGGGGTATACACGCCATGTTGTGACGTGAGTGTCTCGCGGATTTTCGAAAAAATTATCCCCACGATAGCCGGTTTTGAAGTGCACGCCTAATGTTGGACACCTGTCGACATTCGGCAGTGCACTTCGCTGTTGCTCGGGGTCCACTTGCCGTTTGGCACGACGTTTCTTGTTGCCAACATATGCCGGCATACTCGAAAAGGGCTTTGCAATATGGATTGAAGTTCGCAATTGTTGCAATGATTAATTAATCGTATAATGGCAACAACAGACTCGATAGGGTCCTGGCCGAAAGGATTTTTCTGAATGAGTAATATTGTTGCTAGTTCTGCCATCAATGTTATGGCGCTGGTTATTTTGTCTCGAATGGTGTATGGCAATAATATTCTCTTAAGTCATCGGAAACGGCCGTTTTGTTGTGGCATAGTCCTTACCGTTATTGTTATTTAGGCGGAAGTCGGTACGATTGTGGCGGGGGATGGCGGCACGGAATGGCGCGTGCTCAATCTAGCCAGCAACGCGGTGGGTTTTTTGTTCACGCCCTTTATTCCATTGGTCTTGCTTGCTTTATTGACCAGCAATAGATCTCCGTTTTGATAGGTCGGTTCCATGGAGCCGCCGTGAACGATAATAAAGCCGAGAAATTGTCGAATAACCAACAGTATCATGAAGAAAAGAATTAAAACTGCAAGGGTTATAATTTTACGCTTCTTTGCGCACATTTCTCAACCTCCGGATCATGCGTCACAACGATTACGGTTTTCCCCTCCTGATTGAAATGCTTGAGCAATCTCATTATATGATCTCGGTTTTCCGAATCAAGGCTTCCGGTCGGCTCATCCGCTAAAATCAAATCCGACGGCTTGAGCATGATTTTTGCCACGGCGATGCGTTGTTGTTCACCGCCGCTCAGTTGGAAGATTTTTGTTTTTTCGTAACCTGCCAGACCGACTCGATCCAGCACCGCTGCAATTTTTTGTCGCTCTTCTTTCTTGCTCAGGTTTAAGAAACGAGTCGCAATCCGCAAATTGTCCGAAACACTCAGGTGCTCGACCAATCCATAGTTCTGGAACATATATGAAATCTGCGTGCGCAGTAAATGTCGCCCCTCATTGCTTTCTAGTCGAGGGTTTTTGACGCCGCTAATGAAGATGTCTCCGGATCCCGGTTTTTCGAGAAGACCAATCATGTTGAGAAGAGTTGTTTTTCCGCAACCACTGGGCCCAACCAAAGCAACGAATTCTCCTTCCGATACCGTTAAGTCAAAGTGACTAAAGACGATTTTCGGACCAAAAGACTTGGAAATATCCTTTAAAACGACGCAGCTCATATTAGCCTCCTTTAATAATGGAATGTATGCTTTTTTTCTCATAAAGACGGATCATGAGTAATAGGATCAAAAAATCCGTCAGCCCGACACCCAGGATAATACCGACAGGCGTTCCTTGTGACAAAAGAACGCCAAAACAGATAAGATACGTTAAGAGTGTGGTCAGGATAAATTTCTTGTGGATCTCCGTAAAAGTATATCCGTGGATTCGCTTGACTGCGATATCTTTTTGAAAAGACGCACAGTAAACGGAAGCGGCGTACGCGCTGATTGCGATGAGCATAATAATATAAAGAACAAGCGCGATGGAAACCATTGTGAGATTTGTTTTTGTATGAGAAATAGATTGGGAAATAACGGTTGAAAGAAGAGGAGCCTCTAAAAAAATTGAATCAAGATCATGTTTTTCCAGATAAGGAAGGAGCGTTTGATTGTAATAATCTGCACTGTCGGAGTGAAAAAATAGGACGTCACTCATTCCTGCCAGTTCCTTATGAATATCGATATTGGGATTATAAAGCATTACGTTTGGAAGCCGGAGTAGTCCGTCGTCCGAAATGACTTCGGAACCATACGTAAAAAAAGTGGAATCTTCGGATAACAAGACCACCTCGATGTCATCCGGAGAAACATCGTACCATTTCGAGTACATGGTTATTTTCTGATCGATAGTTTCATCATCCGGAAGCAAAAAAAGAAGTTTTTTCGAATCTGTATCATTCGCGTAAATTCTATCTCCGGTTTTCGAATAAATCGGGTTTTCCACTAAATACTGATCGTTTACGACTAATATACGAGCATCGAACGTAAAGGTCGGCGCAAATTCCTCGGCTGTCCCGGTGTATTCATTTGACCAAACCAAAATCGGATTTAAGACAGGAACCGTTTCCAAATATAACGCCGTTGCATTTTCATTGTATTCGTCCAAGTTCGCAAACATATATTCGGCTCCGACAATAGAAACGTTCGGAGAAATCGTTGCTAGTCCGGTAATTCTTTCGGCATGTTCTCTTAACGTTCGGTACTTATGGGAAAGAGAGACTACATCATTGACAAGCATAACGGCGTGCAGACCGATCAGAACAAGGACCAGAGCTTTGCTTAAAAGAGATAGAGCCATGAGTTGAAGGTTGCTTGAACGGCCTTTAAATTGCTCATGTCCCGAATAGGCATAGATATAGAAAAGGGAGGTTAATAGAGCGATCGCGGAAACGAATATGGCAAAAATGAACTGTGCGGTCAGATATCGGAAAAAGATGATCGCGGTCATGAAATGAGAGGCCAACGTAATGAAAATTCCGGAAATCAAAAATCCGAAGAAAAGGATATAAAGAAGAAGTTTAATATCGCGAGAGAATACATCCGCCACATAGTCTACAAACGAATACCCACCTAATTTCTTAACAACGACTTCTTTGCTCATGGAAAATGTGTAAAAAAGCAAGCTCAAAACAAAAAAGCAAAAAAGTATGATTTGAGTCCTTACAGTGTCACCGGAATTTGCGATGGCTATAGGACCGGATGAAACATTAAAGCCTTCATTTTGCATATCTTGCATCAAGGCGTCAGCTCCGTTCGAATTGATATAAAAGACGGCGCTTGTTAATGTATACTGCGCTGTTTCCAAAAAAGGACGAATCTCATAACTTTGGAGCAGGGGAAACGAAAAAATTCTTCGTTCATTCTCTTCATCAATTAATGGTTCTGTTTTATAGATATATGAGGGGTCATACGAACCACCTTCCAAGACCATCGGGAGAAAGGTTGTAGTATTTGCAGTGGAAAACATCAACTTCTTATCGTGGTCTCCAGTGGAGAAATCATTCGCTAAAAACAGAATATCCATGCCCTTTTTTTCGAAAAAATCCTCCAAAAGGCTGACATGTTCGATCGTCGTGAGATCGCTGTCCATTTCAATAATAATAGATCGCTTTTCCGAGAATATCCGGTTTTCGATATCCATAGAAAAAGTGGACAGATTCAGAAGAAAAAAAACAATAACGTTTACTGAGAACATAAAGACCATGATTTTTCTCAAAGATACGTCCCCCTAACCCTCAAACACCGGGAGGCGAGTTGCCCCCGGTGTCTGAGTACTTTTAGAAATTATGCGTACGAGTAATTATGAAAAAGGATCAAGAATTTTGTAGTATGCATAATCTGTTCTAAAGTTATAAGCTGTTTGGGTAGCCTTGGCTTTAATTCCTGCGTTTTTTGTTCCGCTATAGCCCCAAGCACCATTAGCATTCTTAACGGAAGTGCTGTGTTGGAACACGGCATCCGACAAATCAGAGTATACAGTACCACCCCCGAAAAGTCCTGTGGTACCATATGACCACCATCCTGTTCCGGTGTATTTTAGACCGCCGCTGCGACACCCGAGAATAATGTACCGCCAATAGTTGCAAGTAGTAAGCAAGTAGCAAGCGCTTTTTTCATTAGAACGTCCTCCTTTCACAAATATTTTGGATTGAATAGGTTAACCTTGTGGAGCAGTATACTCGCCCCCCCTTTTTTTTATCAAATTTTAAAGATAACATATATGAATAATGATAAAAATAATTCGAAATTCGCCCTTTCGAGCAGCGGTTGCACAATGCTGCTCCGGAAAATTTGGATCTGATTCAACCGGAGAATGACCAGGATAACAGGGCGTTTTTGTCTTCAAATGGTGATTGACATTTAATAGCTGGTCTAGAACAACAAAACTGCGAATTCAGGCTGAATTCCGCCCCGGTGGGTGTGCTGGAAACCGAGATAACCGCAAACCCACTGAAATGCATCGTCTTGTCGGTATTCACGCCGAAGCAGCCGATCGCGTATTCAAATCACGTCAAGAGGAGAAGAGCCCAAAACGTTATAAGGATCGCATTTTACTTGTTTGTATTTTATAATATTAAGATACGGGAAACGTAAAGGTGCGTCGGAAGGACGCACGGTTTACTACGATATCAATGACGGAGGTGCTTGTCCTCGTTTTAGACATCGCACGCGACTCTTAGGGATTATTTCCCTATCGATAACTTACTAGCTTACTATCCTTTTTCGTAAAGCATGAATCTATTGACTGAATTACATTGTCATTTTCGAAAATGTTGGAAACGAGGGATGAACATGAAAAAAGCATGGATCAATTTTGTATCGATCATCGTAATAACGGCTATTGCTGCAACGCAATGGCTTAGTGTAAGTGATGACCGCTCCTTTCATTTTTTTGACATAGAGGGATCAGTCGCCGCAACAGAAGAGCAGGCTTTAATACGCACAGAAGAATTGCTTCCGGTACTGGGGGCTTCTGCCGACTCGATGTATACCGTCTATACGGGAAGTAATGTTAATAGCCAAAATTATTACAGATGGTCGTCGACCGTTAAATCATACTTAACGCAACCGGATGCACAGACGATTATGAGAGTTCAGGGGAATGCCGTTTCGGGTGTTTTGGTTGAGTATTATGATCTGTCCTACACCTTGCTGAACACGAAAATTGTCGCTCAGGAGTTGCCGATTTTTGGGGGATTCTATGAGACGTCTTCGAACTATTTCATCATCAGTGGCCAGACAAATCCGGAGGAGTCGAATACAAAAGAAGTTGTTCGAGTCACAAAATACGATAAGGATTGGAACAAGATCAGCACCGCATCTCTTGCGAACTGCAATACGGTTATCCCTTTTGACGCGGGTTCATTACGCGTGTCACAATCCGGCAATTATCTGATTATAAGAACCTCTCACGAAATGTATACGAGTTCCGACGGGTATAACCACCAGGCGAATATGACTTTTCAGGTGAATACCGCTTCGAGCCCGATGACGATTACGGACAAGCAGTATACGGTATACAATATCGGCACCGGCTATGTGAGTCACTCCTTTAATCAATTTGTAAAAGTGGATGGAAACCAACTGGTCGCAGTCGATCATGGCGATGCCTATCCGAGAAGCATTGTATTGATCAAATATGGGAGAGATGTTTCGACCGGACTTTTCAATTCGACATGTACAAATGTTCCGATAATGACTTTTCCTGGCACAATCGGAAACAACTCGACGGGGGCGTCCGTCGGTGCTTTTGAGATTTCATCCGCGAATTATTTAGTTGCCGGCAATTCAGTAGTTCAGGACAGCACAAACACGAGCAGGACCACTCGCAATATTTTTGTCGCCTCGGTATCGAAAAGCTCGTCGGCCGTGACCATGAACTGGATTACGAATTATAGTGAGGGAACCACTACGACCACAACACCTCAAATGGTAAAGATCGCGGCGGATACGTATGTGCTGATATGGTCGCGAGGGGATCAGGTCTACTACACGAAAATCAACGGTTCCGGTCAAAAAGTCAGCGATATTTACAATTTCTCCGGTTCTCTTTCCGACTGTGCGCCGATCGTTGTTTCCGGCAAAATCGTCTGGTATACATGGTCCAGTGCCGACGTGAAATTTTACGAGATTAGCACGACGAACTTGGCGGAGAACGGCGTGAGGCCAATCACGATTCCGGATCCGAACAATCCGGTACCTATCCCGTCACCCACGCCGACCGATGATCCGGCCCCACCGGCATTTGGCGTATCGTATCGAACGCATATTCAGGAGATGGGATGGCAGGGCTACCGTTCCAACGGGACAATGGCGGGAACCAGCGGACAATCGCTGCGACTCGAAGGCATCAAAATCAAAATTTCCGGCGACCCGAATTTGGGGGTCCAATATACCACCCACGTCCAGGACTATGGGTGGCTGCCGTGGTGTGCGAACGACGAGATGAGCGGTACCGAAGGCGAATCCAAAAGATTGGAAGCCATCAAGATTCAGCTCACCGGATCAAGCAAGAATTTGTACGATATCTATTACAGAGTCCATGCACAGGATTTTGGCTGGCTTGGATGGGCATCTAACGGCGCAGCTGCGGGAACCGCAGGCTATTCGAAGAGGCTTGAAGCGATAGAAGTCGTCATTGTAGAAAAGGGCGCCACAGCTCCGGGTTCTGCTGCAAGAGCCTATGTCGCTAATGGCGGAACGCAAGACGTGCCGGGAGCTAATGCAACAAATGTCGGCTACCGAACCCACATACAAAATGTCGGCTGGCAAGGTTTTCGATACAATGGACAGATGTCCGGCACCAGCGGCAGATCTTTAAGACTTGAAGGAATCAATATTAAGCTGACCAACCAACAGTATTCCGGAGGCATTCGATATACCACGCATGTTCAGGATGTGGGTTGGCAGAACTATGTAGCCAACGGCGAAATGGCAGGTACCAGCGGAAGATCGCTTCGCCTCGAAGGCATCAAAATTGAGCTGACCGGCGAAATGGCCAATCAATATGATATTTACTACCGCGTTCACGTACAGGACTTCGGTTGGCTCGGTTGGGCGAAAAACGGGCAGCCCTCCGGCTCTCAAGGACATTCGAAGCGGCTGGAAGGCATAGAAGTCGTTTTGGTGAAAAAAGGCGGCGCGGCACCCGGCACGACTGTGAACAGTTTTATTCAATAGGAGATTGTGCGGGATAACATTTCGGAACGGAAACGGTATGCCACGGTTTGGATCTTGTGCCATTGCCGATGGACGTTGGTAGAATCGCGATTGCTAAGGTAATCATTGTCTCGTAAATTACTTAACGAATTCTCCTATTTCTATATTTTCCTTTGTCTCGGTATTGTATATTGCCAAATAAGTCATACCAATACATGTTGGATCCTTTTTATATACTAAGTATGAATGAGTGACAATTTCATACATGGTGTCTGCGTCGGTTTCAATTTCTCGAATTGAATATCCAAGATGAATATCTACGAACTCGCCATCTCTCATCGAATCGCCACCGCCTACAACGATGTTTCCAAACGATACAATTTTTCCTTCGTAAAATTTCATCGCTGCGGCAATCTCTTTATCCAAATCATGAGAGGATGCGACTTTTTCGCAAAACAGGATCTTGAGTCCTTCTGCATCGTCCTCATCAAGACAACGCAGGATTTCCTTCGCTTGATCGTGGCTCTCTTTTCGTTGGTTAATGGATGGCGAGTTGCAGCTGGCAATGGTTAGCATTATAAATAGACCCAAAATACAAATGACTAGATTTTTCATTTTTATTCTCCCTAATACCATACAATCCAAGCAGTTTTATTGTCATCGTCATAGATTACGTAATCTTTAAGCCAAGGCTTCATTGGGATTTGCTCTCGAAGCGCATTATAAATAACTTCGCCATTTTCTTTAGTAGAAAAATCCACGCATCCGACCATAACTTGTGTATTTACATTCACGTTGTTGACGTATTCAGGATTGAACCCCGTAATCCACCATTGTGTTTCTGTCGGGCGCCAAG
Source organism: Clostridiaceae bacterium (assembly GCA_012838315.1). Taxonomy (GTDB): domain Bacteria; phylum Bacillota; class Clostridia; order Saccharofermentanales; family Saccharofermentanaceae; genus DUPM01. The sequence continues at coordinate 2,023 of DUPM01000093.1, read as the reverse complement.
AGATAATGTTCGTGATGTTTGAGCTTCCATTGTAATTATACAGGTAAAGCTGCATAGGGATAGCTGAATTTGGCCACACGAAATAGTGGTCCAGTCCGTTTGGATCTTGCGATATCAATGATGGACGGTGGATGTCAATATCTCGAAAATTACCAAACGTGCTCACCAATTTGAAATTCAGTTTCAGTATCGGCATCGATAATTTTCATGTACGTCATTCCTATACATCGGGGATTCTCTTTGTAAACTAAATATGAAGCAGTCACAATGGTGTATTGCATATCTTCATCTGTTTCTAGATTATCTATCGAATACTCAATATGGATGTCAACGAACTCGCCATCTCTCATCGAATCGCCACCGCTTACAACGATGTTTCCAAACGATACACTTTTTCCTTCATAAAAATCCATCGCTTCAGCAATCTCTTTATCCAAATCGTGAGAGGATGCGACTTTTTCGCAAAACAGGCTCTTGAGTCCTTCTACATCGTCCTCATCAAGACAACGCAGGATTTCCTTCGCTTGGTCGTGGCTCGCTTTTCGCGTATTAACAGACTGGATGTCATTACATCCGGAGAGAGATAGGACGAATGATAGGGCAAGTATAGAAAGAAAGATTTTATTCATATTGTTACGCATCCTTTTAGTATAGATACTCTCCGATTGTTATGGTCTCGTCATTTTGATTTCGAATTGTAATATAGTTTATTCCAATCATGCGATCATTGTCGTCTAAAACCAGATAAGAAAGAAAAGTAATTTTATATGAATTGCCGGTATCAGTCTTGATGTTGTCAATAACTGGAATCACGTAACTCTTTACTGTTTTTCCATCTCTCGTCGAATCACCGGAACCTATCGTAAAAATATCATGAGATAATATTTCTCCTTCGATGAATCCAAAGGCCAATTCTATTTCAGCATCTAAATCGTGCGCATCAGAGACTTCTTCACAAAAAAGGACTTCAATGCCAGATATATCATTTTCTTTAATACATTGAATTATTTCAGCACATAATTCTTTTCCATCGGCATTCTGACGAAGGATTGCATCATCGTAGCAGCCGGATAGGTAGCACAAAGAAAAAGCCAATAGCGCTATCAATAATTTCTTCATTATAGACCTTCCTCGAACCAACATATCCATGCAGTATATTGAGCGTCATCAAAAAGGTTATCATTGTGACAAATGACGCTATGGCAGAGCCTTGTCAATCACTCTGGATTGACAAGATGGTAATCCCCAATTTTACATGTTTCGCCATTCTCATCCTTTATCATAATTTCTGAGATACCTACGCTTTCAGGGTAATCTGTATTAACTACTGTATAATAATAAATAATATGATACGTTTTTCCAGCATCTGTCTTTATTTCGTGTATGCTTGGCGAGACTGAATATTTTACATATTCGCCATTTCGAATAGACTCACTTTCGTTGTAAAGCGGATTATCATGGGATAATATGTTTCCCTGAAAAAACATCATTGCGGTTTCGATGTCTTCGTCAAGTTCTAAGTAATCGGCGTGTATTTTATCGCAGAACAAAGATCTGAGCTTATCGGTATCTTTTGATTCCAAAAACGCTAACACATCATTACTACTTTTCTTTGCTTTCATAACGGAATCGTTGCTAACTAGTGAACACCCACTTTGTATTGCAATAATAATCAACAGAATAAACAAAAGGATTCTTTTTTTCATAATACTATTCACCCCACAGAATCCAAACCGTCGTATTGATATCATCCCATAGCAAATATTTCGATTTATCAATGATACTCACCATTTCTTCCTTGAACTTATCATACATCTCGTTCTCACCGTTCGCATTGGTATACTTTGAAAAATCCACGCATCCGACCATAACTTGTGTATTTACATTCACGTTGTTGACGTATTCAGGATTGAACCCCGTAATCCACCATTGTGTTTCTGTCGGGCGCCAAGAGAAAATGTTCGTGATGTTTGAGCTTCCATTGTAATTATACAGGTAAAGCTGCATAGGGATAGCTGAATTT
>DUPM01000092.1 GCA_012838315.1 Clostridiaceae bacterium | reverse complement strand
TTTATCGCGAGCAAGAGTTGTCCAAGCGCCTTCTCGACATGAGGGAAGATGAACAGCTTGATTTGTTGGCTTCCGACGGCATGATGGTGAAGCGGCCGCTTTTGATCGGAGATGATTTTGTGTTGGTGGGCTTTCGCGAAAAAGAGTGGACGGAAAGATTGGATAAATAGTCACAGCGGGGCCTATTGAAGAGAATGCAATAAATCCAAACAAGCAATTCAATGAAGAAGAACTTGCATAACAAACTGTTCAAACGCACATATTTTTCAGGCAGAACACATAAAGTGCAAGATTGAAAATAAAAACTTGCATAAATTACGAAAAAACACTTGACAAGCAATGTGGGCGGTATTAATATAACAACATCAAACAAAGACGTGGCGTTCCAACGGGGCGCGGCGTCTTTTTGTATTTAAGGAGGTGACTATATGCTTTCATCGGCAAGTACCATTTGGGTCTTGGTTGCTGCGGCACTCGTGTTCTTTATGCAAGCCGGATTCGCTATGGTAGAAACAGGATTGACTCGCGCGAAAAACGCCGGAAACATCATCATGAAGAACATGATGGACTTTTCGATCGGTACGATTTTGTATTGGTTTTTCGGATTCGGCATTATGTTTGCGGGGTCGAGTGCATTTATCGGAGGATTGGATTTTCTGTCTCGGGGGGCCTATACGGATATTTTACCGGCCGGCGTACCGAAATTCGCATTCCTCATTTTTCAAACGGTGTTCTGTGCTACGGCGGCTACGATTGTGTCGGGTGCCATGGCAGAAAGAACCAATTTCTTAGCCTACTGCATATATAGTGCAGTGATCAGCGGTGTTATTTATCCGATCAGCGGCCACTGGATATGGGGCGGCGGATGGCTCGCAGATTTGGGCTTTCACGATTTTGCCGGTTCAACCGCGGTTCACATGGTCGGTGGTGTTGCGGCCTTAATCGGGGCCATGATTCTCGGACCACGTATCGGTAAATACGACAAGAATAAGAAGTCCAGAGCGATCTTGGGTCACAGTTTGCCTTTAGCGGCATTGGGCGTATTTATTCTCTGGTTCTGTTGGTTTGGTTTTAACGGTGGTTCGACCGTATCGGCCGACGGTGACGAAGCTTTGACCGCGATGGGTCACATTTTTGTTACAACGAACCTTGCGGCAGCAGTCGCGGCTCTTACGGTTCTTATCGTCACTTGGATACGATACAAGAAACCCGATGTTTCCATGACACTCAACGGTGCTCTGGCCGGATTGGTTGGTATTACAGCTGGATGTGATGTTGTTAACCCCGTTGGCGCAGCCCTCATAGGTCTTATCGCCGGCGTCTTGGTCTTTGTCGGTATCGAGTTTGTAGATAAAGTTCTTCATGTCGACGATCCGGTCGGTGCAGTTGGCGTACACGGTATCTGCGGTGCAGCCGGTACGTTGATGGTTGGATTGTTTGCGATAGATGGTGGTTTGTTCTATGGCGGCGGATTTAAAATGCTCGGCGTTCAGGCTGTGGGCGTCGGTGCAGTTATCGCATGGGTTGCCGTCACCATGACGATCGTATTCTTTATCCTGAAGAAAACCATCGGTCTTCGTGTTTCAAAAGAAGAGGAAATCACCGGTCTGGATATCTGCGAGCATGGTCTTGAAAGCGCATATGGCGATTTCAGTATTATCGATCGCAGCGGATTAGATCTCTTGACCGATGGAGCAGGCGCTGAGTTTATTCCTTCCGGCAAGGTGCCGATGGATGCAGCCGTTCCTGTTGCACTTCGCACAGCGACCGCCCCGATGGCGTCCGATGTGAAGATGACGAAGATTGAGATTATCATCAAGCAGAATAAGTTTGAAGCTTTGAAAGAAGCGATGGATCAAATCGGCATTACCGGTATGACTGTGACCCAGGTGTTGGGATACGGCATACAGGGTGGAAGAACGGAATACTATCGTGGTATCAAGATGGAGACCACGCTCTTACCAAAAATCAAGGTCGAAATTGTTGTTAGCAAGGTGCCTGTGAGCCAGGTGGTCGATACGGCCAAGAAGGTGCTCTATACCGGCAATATCGGAGATGGCAAGATCTTTATCTACAATACAGAGAATGTCATCAAGATTCGTACCGGTGAAGAAGGTGTCGATGCGCTACAGGATGTTGAATAATCAGCAATAGCAAAATAATCGACGCGCTACAGGATGTCGAAAAATAAGCCATAGCCAGCCCGACATCCCTCCAAGTTATCAACCGCACAACCGGCAGTCACGCTAGTTGTGCGGTAGTTTGTTGCACAAAAAAGCAGAAAACAAGGGCTATTTTATGTAATTTCAATAAAAATGCAAGTTGGAAGAGGCGAATTTGCATATTCAAATTGACACGCTTTATGGCCGCTCGTATAATAAATACGGCGGGAAAATCGCGGGATACAAGCTCCGATTTCCCTTTTTTGTTTCAGGACCGTTCACCACCAAGGGAGGGAAAAAATGGTAAAAGCAATTGTTGGCGCGAACTGGGGAGATGAGGGCAAGGGCAAAATTACGGATATGTTTGCTGATAGCTCCGATATCGTCATACGTTTTCAAGGCGGTGCAAACGCCGGTCACACCATCATCAACCACTATGGCAAATTTGCATTGCACCAATTGCCTTCCGGTGTTTTTCATCAGAGTGTCACCAACGT
>DUPM01000091.1 GCA_012838315.1 Clostridiaceae bacterium | reverse complement strand
TTCGCTTATGAAGTCAAAAAACATCTCCTCTGTCCAGTTTGGTCCATCCCAAAAGCCAATACCAAAATCGCCACAGACAATAATCGCATCAGCAGATGACAACTGATGATTAATTTTCTCAATCCACATGCATTGATTTCCGTGTATATCACCGGTGCAATAAATCATTGAAAGTCATATTCCCTTTTATAAACAATATGTTATGTAAGAACCAAGAATGTATTTATGATCAGGCGGTCTGTACCTTTTCGTCATTTTTGAGACTCCTCAGATATGAAAAATAATCTTTCATCTCGTTGTCGTGTGGATTCACAAATATCGCATACCCCACTATCCCGATCAATCGGTCAATATAGTTATCCCCAGTTTCGTCGATGTGCTCCATGTGGGACTTTAATCCGAATTTGCGAATATAAAAAACGTCTTGTCGGATGTTTTTCCTAATATTCAACGGAACCTGAAGATATTGGTTGACGACGATCCCTGTTACCGCTTGGCGCATATTTCGCGAAAGCACCCGGGTCTTCTCGGGATTCAGTCGAAATCCGCGGTTGTTAAGAAGTGGATAGAGGAAATGGAGCGTTTCTCGAATATCAAGCGATCCCGAAATCGTCAAATCATCAGCGTAGCGTGTATAGCGCAATCCGCGCTGAATGGAGAAATCCGCAATCACCTTGTCCAGGTCCGAAAAAACAAGATTTGAGAGCATTGGACTGGTCGGCGCGCCCTGCGGTAGTCGATGTTCAAGGCAGCACAGATTCGAAAGAATTGTGGCGACCGTATCGGAGTATCCGGCATTTCGAAAAACGAAGAAGACCGATTTGCTGCGGACAGACGGAAAGAAGTCCTTAATGTCAACAGTTAGGATTTTGTCCTGATTTTGGTGAAAACGGGCATTATCCCGAACGGATAGTCCCGGAACATATGCTTTGGCATAAGGACTGACCGGAAGCCGCTCCAAGATTTCATGAAGGATCCATCTCTGAATATATTTCAGATCTTCAACCGGCTCGTCAATGCGTCTTTCTCCGCCACTCTTCTTTGTGATTGAAAAACTCCGGTAATGGCAACGCGCAAAGCGAGACAAAGAAAAGATATGCTTCGCGCTTCGTCCGGTTAATTTCGACAGATGATGCACATCGAAAATGATCGGAAGTCCTCTTTCAAAAATCGGCTCGGCATATTCGAGGCATCTTCGAATATACGGTTTTGATTTATTCGATTTCTGTGCCAGCTCAATAAACGCCGATCGATATTGATCCCATGTACAGTTTTTGTTTTGCATACATTGCCCCTGAATCTTGTGTCACGGATTGAAATTGAATCACAGCAAGAAGATCACTTAAGGTCTCTGTTCGTTTTGACGTGTCAAAAGGAGTCGCCGAACCGTAGGTTCGGGGCTGAAGTGCGAACCGAAAACCTCTGGGTTTGAGTGAGCACTTCTGGCTATTCTATAGGGGTTTCGGATGATTGACGACTCGTCAATCTGTGTAAAACACGGTCTGATCCTCTTGCTGCGATTCAGAATTTCTTCGGTAAATAGGGTTCGAATTTCTCGATTGGGCTTATGATCTTTTCAAAATCTGGAAGCGAAAGCGGATTACTAATAATGTATCGTCCGATACAAAAACTATTCAAAAACTCTAATCCTTTTTGTGTTATGATCAAACTTCCGTTCTCCTCTGCGATGAAGCCCCTACTCCATGCCAGTTCGAGCGATACTTCTCTCTGTCGCATTTGTTGATCCGACATATCTTTGTCACTTACTTGCTTATTGATGATCGAAATCAAGCCGAGAGCTGTCATCGAATTGACCATATCGAGACTCCTTCCAACAAAGTGTTGCTTCGATTGTATCAAAAGTTTTTCTCGCAGAAAAGTCAAATTAAAACAATCTTCACAATACTAAATTGCTCAAAATGGTCTGGAAGGACCCGTGCAATGGGAATAATTCCAAACACCTATTTATATATTTGTCTCAAATAAATGCATTATATTATGCGTGCAAATTTTGATTACTAAAGGAGACTCCAAAAGGGTTTCCTTTGTTGCAAATTGAATTCAAATAATCAATAATAAATAATAATTATCTATTAGGAGTCCTATGCGACGTTTTGCCTTTCGCTACATTCTCAAGCAGAAGAAAACCACTTTCTCGATTATTGTCGGCATCATTTTGACGGTCATTATGATGTTTTCGCTGATGCAAATGGGAGACAGTATTGCGGTTCGGTACGAGAGTTTATTGGTTAAAGGACAGCAGTTTGATTTTTCGATGCGGCATATGTCTGCGCAAAAGCAGGCAGATTACGCGCGGCTCTTGGAAAATGGCGAAGCTGATATTGAGGACGTTCTGATCCTGAACGAATCCTTGAGTTCGACACTTCCCGAAAATGGCATGGACATATCAATTATCGGTTCAGAAGGTGACGTCTCGGCGGTTTTCGGGTTTGAATTGGCAGAGGGGGCTTTTCCGTCTCAGCCCTATGAAATCTGTGTTGAAGAGCGAATTAATACCTATGCTGAGACTACATACAAGATTGGGGATCGCATTTCGCTGCCGATCAGGTGCAGCTCTGAGTCTGAGTATACAGAAGAGACTTTTGTCATTTCCGGATTTATTAAGGATTTGCCGACCGGAAGTACTTATCTGATCGGCAACACGACGTTGGGCACGGCTGAAGAGATCAGTAATAAGCAAGGTTATGACAACGATGATGCGCGGGCGATTTTCGTGACTGTCGAAAAAAATGAATTTGATTCGGAAAGAATCTACGACATAATGTCGAATTTGGGATATGGCAATCCTTTGGGGGATTTGAGTCTCAAATTTGAGATCAACGATGCTAAGGTTCAAGCATATGACGAGGCGATCGGAGATTCTTTTATGGACAAAGGACTCAAAGTGCTGACCATCGCACTTTCTGTTGCTGCTGTATTTCTCATCTATAACAGTATCAATTTGAGTGTCGCAGAAAAAATCAGACAATATGGCACACTGCGTTGCCTCGGCATGAAGCGTTCTCAACTGCAGCGCCTCGTTCTTTCCGAAGTGTTGATATATGCCGTTCTGGGCATCGGAATTGGACAGGCTGCGGGCATTTTATTGAACATGGTAGTCGCGCAATCGATCATGTCGATGGTAATCGGAAGTGAAGTTCTTTTGGCACAGCGCCCGGTCACCTATATTTCGGTTCTTCTACTGGCTACTGCGGTCATCGGTGTCTCGACGTATCTTAGCATTCGTAAACTTCAAAAACTCACACCGCTACAAGCGATGAAGTACACAGAAGCTGAGAATTACAAATCGCGTTCTTTTTCGAGAGAAAATCGAGAGGTAAAAGCCTCCAAAAGAAACCAATTTATTCTTCACTTAGCCGGACGAAATCTTTCTAGAAATCGCAGTAAAACGGCGGTAACATTTATTTCTATATTCATCAGCGCCTTGCTGTGCATGGTCATACTGAATTTTTTCCTCTGTATTGATCCCGGAGAAAATGTCGGAATGAACCAGAAAATTGCAAAATTCCAGCTTTATCGGACGAACGAGCTTCAGGATGTCTATATCGGAGAGGCGCTTTTGGAAGATATCCGCGGGCTTGAAGGAGTTAATAACGTCTATGGCATTGGAAGCAATTCCTTTTCATATTCACACACATTGAATATTGAAGGATTCTATTTCAGCGATTATTTGCTTGTCGTATTGGACGATGCTCTGATACAGAAAATCAGTCCGACCTTTTTGCTCAATCCGGAGGAGGAAATTGCGCTAATCTATATGTATGACGACGGAGATGACTTCTCGGACTTGTCTGATGCAATCGCACGGGTCAGTGACGGCGAAAATAAGGATGTCGAATTCAATCTGAAACGAATAGAAGAGGTGCCCTATCATCTATTGAGCGGTTACTCCGGTGAAGGTGTCCTGTTCGTAAATGATAAACTTGCGGATCGTGTCTTCGGAGAATATGAGTATATTGACGTGTTGATTGATTCTGATCTTGACTATGAAGACCTTTTCTCGCAAATATTGAAAATGAACGGCATGACGGATCAGCTTCAATTAGCGGATATTGAGGCGGGAAGTGAAGACGCGATAAAAGAATTGACCGGCATCCTTCTCATAGCCGTTTTTGTTATAGTATTTACGGCAACACTGGCCGTCCTCAATATTTCAAATACCGTGCGTTCTAATATTCAGCTGCGTCAATCCGAGAATGGTATGCTTCGAGCTATTGGAATGACCAATAAAACGTTAACCGCAATCATTTGTACCGAAAATGCACTCGTCGGATTTATGGCCTCCGTCTTGGCATCGTTTTTCGGAATACTGATATCGGCAGTCATATTTCCGCAGATTGACAGCAAATTTCATCCGATTATTCCGATATTCCCGCTGGTCATTGCGGTCGTTATGTTGACATGTATTATGACTGCTTATTTTCCGATGAGGGCACATTGGAACACGACCATCCGAACCCACATAGACGAGTAGACCTTGGACTATAAAGATGAGATCAACAAGCAAGGAGAATGACATGAAAATACTGGAAGTACGAAATGCTTCAAAAATATACGGAGAAGGTGAGAATGCAGTCGCGGCGCTCAATGAAGTAACCCTGAAAATTGACGCCGGAGAATTCATCGCCATCCTCGGCCCAAGCGGCTCCGGAAAGAGCACGCTTCTCAACGTGATTGGCGGGCTCGATGCGTTGACGCAAGGAGAAATATTTTTTCAAGGCGATAAACTATCGCTTGACAACGACAATCGCATGTCGGAATACCGCCGTGACAAGATTGGATTTGTATTCCAATCTTTCAACCTCATCCCGGTACTCTCCGTTTATGAAAATATCGTGATGCCGCTCATTCTCTCCGATCAAAAACCGGATGCCAATTACATGTCTGAGCTGATGATTCACCTCGGTATCGAATCCAAGAAAAACGCATTCCCCAATCAACTCTCTGGCGGACAGCAGCAGCGGGTTGCCATCGCACGAGCCCTAGCCAATAAGCCGGAAATCATTCTTGCCGATGAGCCGACGGGCAACCTGGACACGAGAACCGGTGAAGAAGTATTAGAGTTACTGACATCCTCCGGAAAAAGATACAGCCGTACAATCATTATGATTACACACAACGAGAGCATCGCCCAAAAAGCGGATCGAATCGTTCGAATTGAAAACGGGGGGATTGTTTCTGAAAGTTAAGAAGAGAACGAGGGAAAAAATTACAGATTTCTATAAGGAAAACCATCTGGAATACATTTTTCAGACAGCAATGAGATACAAGAAGAATTATGCGTTTTTATTTTTGTTAAAAATTGCTTTCGTTGCGACGATATATATCATTCCTCTCGTTAATATGAGAATCATTGATGATGGAATTACTCAGCGAAATTATTATGCGTTGGGTTTATATGTTGTCGTGTTTATTCTATTAAATATATTGTCGAGTGCTGTGAATTACTTCGTCGATATTACTCAAATAAAACTCACGAATAGGATGAACATATTTTTGCAGGGGTTAGCTGTTGATTATTCTATAAATCGGAATAGTGATGAACTTGACGATAGTACGCGAGGGGAAGTAGATTCATATCTGATGAGAGATGTATTTGCCTTTTCTTCTGTGTGTTAGTGTAAAGTTTATCTCGGTCAAAATGAAATAGAAAAACCCCCGATGTGGTAGAATTCGAATCACTACAAAACCGAATCAATCACTGAGAAGAGGGTATTTCTATATGAAGAGTATACAATGAGTAATCCGTGCCAAATTGAGCCATCGTTCCGGTGAGTGAGAGCCACTTGTCCGGAGCAACAGAGCCACCCTTCCGGTAACGAGAGCCAAGGCGAAAGAATTTCTATATGGGTCCTTCTGGTTCCGGGAAGTCATATCTTGCTTGCGCTTTGGGCATGGAGGCTT
>DUPM01000090.1 GCA_012838315.1 Clostridiaceae bacterium | reverse complement strand
CTTGCTTTAGCTATGGGGATATAAGGTGATAAATGATCTTGGCATTATGTAGGTCTTAGCCGTATAATGCTTATATGGAATATAAGAGCAATAATAATGTCGTGTATTCGTGCAAATATCATGTGGTTTGGTGTCCTAAATATCGACGCAAAGTTCTTATCAGCGGAATAGAGACACGTCTAAAGGAGTTGATACAAGAGGCGTGTGCGGAAATTAATGTCGATATAATTGAAATGGAGATTATGCCAGACCATGTACATTTGCTCATTGAGGTTGATCCACAGTATGGAATACACAGAACAGTCAAATTAATCAAAGGTAAGACATCTCGTATTTTGAGACAAGAGTTTTCGGAACTCAAAACAAGACTACCAACGCTATGGACTAATTCCTATTTTGTGTCAACCGTAGGCGGTGCTCCACTATCGGTCATCAAGCAGTATATAGAAAATCAAAAGAATGTGTGAGGAGGTGAGGTAGTGGAGAAATCATATAAGTTTCGTATCTATCCAAATAAAGAGCAAGAAATTTTAATTCAAAAAACCTTTGGTAGCACGAGGTATGTGTTTAACCATTATCTCGCCCAGAGGATTGAGCAATACAAAGAGGTGGGCAAAGCCCCTACTCGGTTTGAACAGGATAAGCAGCTCACTGAGTTAAAGCAAGAATTAATTTGGCTGCGAGAAGTGGATGCGACAGCGCTTCAATCATCTTTGCAGAATTTAGACACAGCATATCAGAATTTCTTCCGCAGGATAAAGCAAGGTGGCAAACCTGGATTTCCAAAATTCAAGAGCAAGAGAGACAAACATAAGTCCTATAAGTCTAAGAAGGTCGGAGAAAACATTACAGTCTTAGATAAGCATGTCAAGCTCCCAAAACTCGGCTTAGTAAAATGCAGCGTCAGTAAGCGGGTCGAAGGACGTATTTTATCAGCTACGGTTGTTCAGAATCCCAGCGGTAAATATTTCGTCTCCATATGTTGCACAGACGTGGATATCTCACCGTTTGAATCCACGGAAGCAGCCGTCGGTATCGACCTCGGCTTGAAAGACTTTGCTATAACGTCGGACGGAGAGATTATTAGTAATCCCAAATACCTCGCCAAAAGCCAGAAGAAGCTTGCTAAATTGCAACGTCAGCTATCGAGAAAATCAATCGGTAGCAATAACCGTAATAAGGCAAGAATCAGGGTGGCAAGACAGCACGAGAAAGTGTTTAATCAACGGCAAGACTTTCTGCAAAAGTTGAGTACGAACCTAATTCGCAACTACGACCTAATCTGCCTTGAGGATTTGCAAGTCAAAAATATGGTTAAGAACCATAAGCTTGCAAAATCCATAAGTGATGTGTCGTGGAGTGAGTTTGTAGGACAGCTACAGTATAAGGCTGATTGGTATGGCAGGTATATACTGAAAGTGGATAAATTCTTCCCCAGCAGTCAACTCTGTTCTAACTGTGGCACCAAATGGAGCGGCACAAAAGATTTGGGCGTGCGAGAGTGGGTTTGTCCAGAGTGCGGTACTAACCACGACCGCGATATTAACGCCGCAAGTAATATTTTAAAAGAGGCACTAAGATTGCTGAGTGCCTAAAGATAATGAGTACCGTGGGACGCACGGGAATTAACGCTTGGGGAGACCATGTAAGACCTCGCAAGTGCAGGCGGTGATCGGTGAACCAAGAATCCCCCGGATTTATCCGTGGGGAGTGTCAAATAAAATGACTTATGACAAAAATCGATGAATCAACTGTTTTCGGGTACAAACTCAAACAGATCACCGGGCTGACAGTCCAGAACGGTGCAGATGGATGCCAAGGTTTCAAGTCTCGTTTTCTTCCATTCTTAGTTAACAGAGCTCGATCGCGTCAATAATCTCGAAAAAACGAAAAAACCCGACACTTGCGTATCGGGTTTTGGTGGGAGGAGGTGGATTCGAACCACCGAAGTCGCTGACGGCAGATTTACAGTCTGCTCCCTTTGGCCGCTCGGGAATCCTCCCATATATAGATGATGTCAATAGTCAAATTGGTGGGCCTTCAGGGACTCGAACCCGGGACCGACCGGTTATGAGCCGGTTGCTCTAACCAACTGAGCTAAAGGCCCATGCTTGATTGTTTTCCTTAAAAAGATCACAATTCAAAGCGCAAGAGTGATTATGTCATAACTCGCGAATACCGTCAAGTCCAATACGTGATAATTTTTGATATTTGTGACAATTCATAATTTCTATGTTAAAGTTAACGGCATTTTCGTAATGGAATCCAAATAGTTCACGACAGCGCCTCCGCAAATCGTCAGTCTCTCACAAATAGACAAGAATGTCATCCTATATGATAGTACATTTCTGCGAAGGTCGCATAATCGTGATCAGATCCGTGAATAATTTATTTTTGTGTGATGTATCCCGCCTTAACCAGCAATTCTGCGGACAGCACCGCACCACCGGCAGCACCGCGAAGGGTGTTATGTGATAAACAGGTAAATTTGTAATCAAAAATATTGTCTTCACGAAGTCTTCCAATCGAGATAGACATACCGCCGCCTAAGGAAGCATCTAATGCGACTTGGGGACGATTATCTTCTTCAAAATACTTAAGAAAGTGCTCCGGTGAACTCGGAAGTCCTTGGGAAATCTCCTCGCCTTTATAAGAGTCCCAAGCCGCTCTGATCTGCTCAACGGAAGGCTTGTTCTTAAATGATACAGACACGGCAGCAGTATGACCCTCTTGAACAGCGACGCGGTAGCACTGCGCTGAAATAACCGGGCTTTCCGCAGGTACAATAGCATCGCCAACGATGCGCCCCCATATTTTCAAGGGCTCCTTCTCGCTTTTTTCCTCTTCCCCACCAATATACGGAATAAGGTTACCCACCATCTCCGGCCAATCAGCAAATGTTTTTCCCGCGCCGGAAATTGCCTGATAGGTACACACGCTGATCTTTTCGATGCCAAAATCATACAGAGGCGCGAGCGCTGGAACATAACTCTGAATAGAGCAATTGGGTTTTACAGCGATGAAGCCTCTCTTTGTGCCTAATCGACGCTTTTGAGCATCAATGATTGCTGCATGCGACGGATTCACTTCGGGAATAATCATCGGAACATCTGCAGTGCCTCTGTGTGCCGAATTATTGGAAACTACAGGAATTTCAAGTTTAGCAATATCTTCCTCAAACTTGCGAAGCTGATCCTTAGGCATATCAACGGCGCAAAATACAAAATCTAAATCTCTACAAAAGTTCTCCATGTCCAGAGAGGAATAAACGACTAACGATTTCATTTCTTCGGGAATCTCACGATCAATTTTCCAACGGCCGGATACTGCTTGCTCATAGCTCTGGCCGGCAGACCGAGGTGATGCGGCAACAGCAGAACACTTAAACCAAGGGTGCTGCTCAAGCAAAGTCACAAAACGCTGTCCGACATAACCCGTCGCACCAATGACACCAACATTAAATTTCCTATCCATTAAACACCTCTGCGCTGTCCTTCTCTTGCGGACATTTGTTTTTCTTGGGTGTATAATATCATAACCCTCCATCGAAAGCAATAGCAGTCCAATCCGTATTTTCGCATAAGCTATGTTAAAATAATGTCAGTAACGGAGGGCATTTCAAGTGACTACGAACAAGAAAAAGGTAGAATCATCTTTCGATATGTTAGATCAATACATCAATTATATACAAGCGGTCAAAGAACGCTCTCCTTTAACGGTCTCCGAATACCGTTACGATTTGACGATGTTTTTCCGTTTCTTTAAAAGAGATCGCAAACGTGTTGACCTTGATACGCCATTTAATCAAATCGATATCTCGGATATTTCGTTGCAGGATTTAAAGTCGGTGACGATCGATGATCTTTATGTGTTCATGATATACCTATCTCGTGAGCGCAAGGCCTCTGCAGCAACTCGTGCCAGAAAAACAGCAACGCTTAAGTCCTTTTTTAAGTTTTTATTCCAAAAAAAGAAATGCATTCCCTCTGACCCAGCCTACGAGCTCGAATCGCCCAAAGTCGGTCGACGCTTGCCCAAATACCTGAACCTCGACGACAGTATCAATTTATTAAATGTCGCGCACGCCTCTTCCCACAAGACCTCTCTTAGAGATTTTTGCATGTTGACGCTATTTCTAAATTGCGGCATGCGATTGTCTGAGCTACGCGGCATCAATAATTCAGATATGCACGAAAACACTTTGCGTGTCATTGGCAAAGGCAATAAGGAGCGAACTATTTATTTGAACCGCGCTTGCCTGGAATCTATTGATGCTTACCGAGTTGAGCGTAATGCGCTGTCGAAAATAATAGATAAGGACGCCCTGTTCCTCAGCAGAACCGGGCGTCGATTAAGCCATCAAATGATACAATACACCGTCAAGAAAAGGCTCGCAGAATCCGGAATTGATACAAATGTCTATTCCGTTCATAAACTTCGCCACACAGCGGCTACACTCATGTACAAATATGGCCGAGTCGATATTAGAAGTTTACAAAGCATTCTGGGTCATTCATCAGTCGCGACGACGCAGATCTACACTCATGTCGATGATGATTCGCTTCACAAAGCCATTGAGAGCAATCCTCTGGCACAATTTACTCCGGATATGTCCGACCGATAACGTCACACATGGCCTTAATTTCATTGCAAAGCGATACAAATACTTCCGGCATCAATTGTTGAGCAGCATCCGAGAGCGCACAAGTCGGGTTCGGATGCACTTCAATAATCAGTCCATCTGCTCCGGCGGCGATAGCAGCGAGAGACAGCGGGCGGACGTACGCAGCTTTACCGGCTGCATGACTCGGATCGACTATGACAGGCAAGTGTGTTTTTGATTTAAGAACAGGTATCGCACTAATATCCAGAGTGCTTCTTGTCGCGGTCTCAAATGTACGAATACCGCGTTCGCATAATGCAATTTTATAATTTCCCTCACTCATAATATATTCGGCGGAACCCAACCATTCATCGATAGTTTCAGCGATACCGCGCTTGAGCATGACCGGCTTACCGGACTTGCCTACAGCAGACAGCAGACGAAAATTCTGTGCATTGCGAGCCCCAATCTGAATCATATCAAGATATTCCGATGCCTCATCAATATCACATTCAGACGTAATTTCACTGATGACCAACAATCCATAGCGATCTGCTACTCGACGAAGTATCTTTAGCCCTTCCATCTCCAGACCTTGGAAAGCGTAGGGGGATGTACGGGGCTTGTAAGCACCACCACGTAAAAACTTAGCACCCAACTTAACGATAGTCCGAGCCACTTCATCAACCTGCTCTTCGGACTCTACCGCGCACGGACCGGCCATCATCGTCAGAGTCTTCCCACCTATCTCAACGCCATTAATCTCAAACGCTGACCCTTCCGGACGGAATGCTCGGCTCGCTAGCTTGTAAGACTCCATAATGGGAACAATCTTCTCAACAGCAGTCAGAACCTCAAGAGATCCCGGTGCCAAGCGCGACTTATCACCAATCACACCAATAATCAGTCTTTCAGCACCTTCAGATACATGGGCCTTTAAATTGCAACTTTCAAGTTTATTCAGTATTTCAGCTACTTGATCCTTACTAGCTCCGGGTTTTACTACAATAATCATTTTCCTACCTCCGTCACTCGCGTGACAACTACAAATTTTACAATGATTTATATCACAGAAGAATTACTTCATATGAAGCACAAACGCTTTATACGCCAGATACGTATGATAAAGATCCGCTTTACTGATCAGCTCATATGGCGCATGCATGGACATAACGGGCACGCCGCAATCCAAAACCTCCAAGCCGAACTGCGCCATATAGGCAGAGATGGTTCCGCCGCCGCCCTCATCAATCTTTCCGAGTTCGCCGGTTTGCCAAATGACACCATGGTCTTCAAACGCCTTGATGACTTCTGCAACAAATGCACCATTGGCATCATTTGTACCTGATTTGCCCCTTGCACCGACGTATTTCTCAATCTTAATGCCGTGAGACATATAGGCAGAGTTACGCGGATCTGAAACCGATGAGTACTTGGGATCAAATCCGTTAGAAACATCTGCCGAGAGCATTTTGCTGTTTTCTATCGCTTTTCGAAAAAGCAATTCGTCGTATGCACCGTTCTGCTTATTCAAAAGCTCTGCCAGAACATTCTCATACAGGCGAGACTGTGCACCTGTGTTGCCGTAACTGCCAATTTCTTCTTTGTCTGTCAGCATACATACGCAGGTCTTCTCAGGCTTCGATATCTCAAGAATGGTTGCCAATGCCGGATACGCACACACGCGGTCATCATGGCCGTACGCTGCTACAAAAGAACGATCGAAACCGACATCTTTCGCCTTCATTGAAGGAACTATCTCAAGCTCAGCGGAAACGAAATCTCTCTCTGTCATCCCATAAGTCTCAAACAAATATTTGAGAATGCCAATCTTGAACGCTTGCGGTACATCGTCTTCTATCGGAATACCTCCGATAATAACATTGAGGTCTTCACCCTTAACAATATCCGTGCCTTTGCGGTTCATTTGCTCATTGCCGAGGTGCGGCAATAAGTCAGTGATGTAGAAAACAGGATCCTCTTCATTTTCACCGATACAAATCGAAACCTCACTGCCGTCTTTAAGGTAAACAATGCCGTGTATCGATAGCGGAATGGTCGTCCACTGATACTTCTTAATACCACCATAATAATGTGTCTTAAGATAAACCGTCTCTTCCTCTTCATAAACGGGATTCGGTTTCAAATCTAGTCGAGGCGAATCAACGTGCGCCCCAAGAATATTGAAGCCGTCCGACATTGGCTTTTTTCCAATGACGGCCAGAACGAGACCCTTCCCCTTGATTGACGCAAAGACCTTTTGACCGGTCTTGAGTGCTTTCACGCTTTTGATGTCAACAAAACCCTTTTCTGTCGCACTTGTAATGGCCTCGGAAACGAATTCTCGCTCCGTCTTTGCCGAATCAATGAATTTTTTATATTCATTTGCGAAGTCAAAAATTTGTTTGCGATCTTCATCTGAAGATGCCTTCCAAATATTTTTGTAGTCATTGAGTAAATGCTCATACTTCTTCTTGAGATCCTCACGATCCGCTTTTGACTTATGAGCCGCTTTGTCCGTCTTTTTCTCAGTCATATGTGTGACACCTCCCATGGTGAATATGTTATCCTGTAAAATAAGTAGAAATCATAATAACATACTTTTTGATTATATTTAATAGCCAAGGAGTCTTACGATGTTTATTGATAGTCATTCTCACACCAAACATTTCAGCGGTGATGGTCGTATGGATATATCGGAACTTATCTCCGGATCACTTGCGGCATCACTTCAAGCAATCGTCATTACAGAGCATTTTGACGATGACTATCCGCACGACGTTGATACACCGATGGCATGCGATATAGATGCATATTTCGAATCTTTTCAAAAATGGAAAGCTAAGGCTCCGGCGTCTTTAGAGTTGAGATTTGGCATTGAATTGGGCTATCAGCGTGGATTAGTCCAACGATATAACGATATTGTTCATCGATTCCCTTTTGATTCAATTATTATGTCTAGTCATCTAATATATGGGCTGGACCCATATTTTTACAGAGACTGCTACGACCAAGGCGCGAAGGAAGTATTCACCCGATACATCAACGACTTAATCGAGATCGCTTCCGGGGAGAGCAATTTCGATATTTTGGGCCACTACGATTATATTGGTAGATATGCGCCATATAAGGATTGCAAAATGTATTACGACATTTGTCCGGATGAATTTGACACCCTTTTCACAGCGTTGATTCAAACTAATAGGTCGCTTGAGATCAACACACGGTCCATCAGCAAATTAATATCGCAGGGCCATTCGAATCCAATGCCGGACGATCGTGTTTTATTAAGGTACAAAGATCTCGGCGGCACATTTATTACACTCGGGTCTGACGCGCACACATCAGACGGAATTGGACTACATTTCAACGAAACGCGTGACTACTTGCGAAGTCTGGGTTTTGCAGTTGCAACCGTCTTTAAAGAAAGAAAGCCGCAAACTATATCTCTTTAATAGCGAATAATTATCGAATTAATACATCCCGCTAAGTCTTCATCAACTCATCGATTCAAAGCCATGAGCAAACCATTGTTCATCCGCTTCGTAAACAATTATGGAAGCGGTATGATATTTATTGGTCTCATCGACTTGATAAAATAGACTGACTGTACAAAGCTGAATATCACGGACTGAATCCGATGAAATGCCGACAGAATTCGCGATACTTTCTCTCATACTGTTGTATTGACGAGATTCTTGATCGGGAAGGTAGTCCTTGGTCTCTTCAACCAGAGAACCGTCAAGAACAGTATTAGTCGAAAATAGCGAGGTTTTAATTTGCTCTCCCCACAATTTCATCTTCGCCACATCACTATCAGTCAGCCGGTCGCGAAATGCAGGCGGAAAGCATTGAGCCAATACATCATCATCCCCGGAAAAAATCGACTCCGCGTAAACACGAGCCACATTGGAGGCCGACGTATTGATATTCGCAACATCGACCTTTTTTTGAGGCTCTTTCCGGGCACAAGAAACAAGGCCCGTAAATGTAAAAAGGAGAACAAAAAGTAACACAAATTGATGTGTTGCTCTTCTTTTGTTCCCCACATTCACAAAAGAAGAACGCACGGTAAAGTGACGTTCTGACATTTCAAGTTCCTCCGACAAACTAAGAATGAGTTAATTATACACTATGTTCGTCTTCTTGTAACACATCAAATAAATGTTTTTTATCTTCGGGAATACCGCCGTTCTGCTCATAGTAGTACTTGATTGCCGCTTTAACGGATTGTTCTGCTAAAAGTGAACAATGCATCTTGACCGGCGGAAGACCATCAAGAGCTTCTGCAACCGCTTTATTTGTTAACGACAATGCTTCATCCAGCGTCTTTCCGATAATCATTTCGGTCGCCATGCTCGATGTTGCAATCGCACTACCGCATCCGAATGTCTTGAATTTTGCATCGAGAATGACATTATTTTCAATCTTCAGGTCGACTTTCATGATATCTCCGCACTTTGCATTACCCACAGTACCGGAGGCCGATGCGTCTTCAATTTCGCCGACATTTCTTGGATTCATAAAATGGTCCATTACTTTATCACTATATAACATAGGTCACACCTCTTTCATTATTTGTTCTTTATAACACTTAGTACAAGGAATTATTGGCGTCGTCTTATTCTTGACAAAATCTTCGTATAAAGGCGACATCTCTCTCAAACGAAATACAATTTTCTCAAGCGCTGCTACAAATCGATCTATGACTTCCGAAGTCAAAGATGTACTGATTGACACACGAAGTGATCCGTGTGCAATTTCATGCGGCAGTCCGATCGCAAGCAAAACATGTGACGGATCCAGCGAACCGGATGTACATGCAGAACCACTCGAGCATGCGTATCCCATATGATCCAACATAAGTAACAATGACTCTCCTTCAATGAATTCAAACGAAAAATTCGCATTTCCGGGTAACCGTTTATCGTATGAACCGTTTAATCGAGTATGTGGAATGGTGTCCATTACTTTCTCAACCAACTCGTTTCTCAGTCGGGATAGTTTATCTGCCTTCGAAGGAAGGTCAGCGGCAGATATTGTAATCGCCTTGGCCAAACCGGCGATATACGGAAGATTCTCGGTACCACCACGTCGATTGCGCTCTTGAGCGCCACCATCCATGAAATTATTTATTCGCACACCCTTTCTTATGTAAAGAGCGCCGACACCCTTAGGGGCACCAAACTTGTGTCCGGATAAAGATAACAAATCAACACCCAGGTCCTTGACATCAATGGGCACAGATCCGACCGCCTGTACTGCATCCGTATGGAAAAGTACTTTCTTATCTCTGCAAACAGCTGCTAATTCTTTGATGGGCTGAATGGTGCCGATCTCATTGTTCGCCATCATAATGGAAACAATAACCGTGTCCGGTCGAATCGCAGCTGCTAGAACTTCCGGCGCCACAATTCCATCTGCATCCACAGGCAAATAGGTCACCTCATATCCAATCTTGGCCAAAGACTCACACGTATGCAACACTGCGTGATGTTCAATAACAGAAGTGATAATATGCATCTTCTGCCCGAAATAACGTAACGCCGCACCCTTAATTGCCCAATTATCAGACTCCGTACCGGATGCCGTAAAATAAATCTCAGCGCCATCAGCATGTATCGCTTGGGCGACAATATCTCTTGATTGCTCAAGTAATTCCTTTGATTTCTGACCCTCGTTATAGATCGACGAAGGATTACCATAGTACTCTCGCATCACTGAAGAAATAACGTCTATAACATCAGAATGAACCGGCGTTGTCGCCGCATTATCCAAATATACTCTTAAAGTTTCTGCCATAATCAATTCCTTTCGGTTGATATACCTATTGTCATTGAGTATTCTATGGCATGGCTCATGGAATAGGCGTAACGGATGTTACGCGATGGCGCGAAGGTCAAGTATATTCAAGAATCCTTGCTGAACTTATTGAGCCAATCTTGAATTTTCGACTCATATCCATTATCTGTGGGAGAATAAAATGTCACGTCACGTCGTGCATCCGGCAAATACTGTTGGTGGACATGATGTCCGGGAAAGTCATGAGGATACTTATAGCCTACACCGTAGCCTAAATCCTTCATCCCCTTCGCCGGGGCATTACGAATATGCATAGGTACCGGTCCGCTATTGTGATTTTGAACATCTTCAAGTGCACGATCAATTGCCAAGTACGACGAATTTGATTTAGGGCTAGTCGCTACCATAATCGCAGCTTCCGAAAGTAGTATTCGAGCTTCAGGCATTCCAACTGCCATAACACCTTGGTAGGCCGCCATCGCAACCAATATCGCATTCGGATTGGCTAACCCAACATCTTCCGACGCACAGATCAATATCCTCCTGGCTAGAAACTCGATGTCTTCGCCGGCATGTAATGCTCTGGCTAAATAGAACACCGTAGCGTCAGGGTCTGATCCGCGCATGGACTTGATAAAAGCGCTAATATTATCGTAGTGGCTTTCTCCGCCGGAATCAAATGCAATGCTCCTTTTCTGCATACATTCGCTGGCAACCGACAAATCTATGTGAATGCGTCCGGATGCATCCGGTTGAGTCGTAACTGAAGCAAGCTCCAAGGCATTCAGAGCAATACGCGCATCTCCGTTTGACATATCAGCAATAAATCGAATGGCATCGGAGTCAAATGAAATCTGAAGATCCCCTAAGCCTCGATCTACGTCGGAAATTGCCGCCTCAAGAATAGCAATAATGTCATCATTTTCAAGCGGCTCCAATTTGAGCACCGTAGACCTTGAAATAACCGCTTTATTCACTTCGAAAAATGGATTCTCTGTTGTCGCACCAATAAGAATAATGGTACCATCCTCAACGTGTGGCAATAAAGCATCCTGTTGTAATTTATTAAATCGATGAATTTCGTCAATAAACAAAACAGTTCTGCCCTTTGCATTAAAAATCGGATTATGAGTGTCGGTAATCACTTTCTTAATATCAGCTACACCGGCAGTCACTGCATTAAGCTTAACAAATTCTGAAGCGGTACGTAATGCAATAAGGCGCGCAAGAGCCGTCTTACCGGTGCCCGGAGGACCGAAAAGAATGATTGAGGACAGTCGATCTGCCTCAATCATTCTTCTTAAGAGCTTCCCCTCACCGATGATATGTTTTTGACCGACATACTCATCAAGTGTTCTCGGTGACATACGAAATGCCAACGGTTCATTACGATTTGACATGAGCTCAAACTCCCGTCATCAGATGTGCGGATAAAGCGGATACTTATCCGTCAACCGCTGAACAGAATCAATAATTTCTTGTCTGCTATTATCAAAATCAATCAACGTCAGATGAACAAGTCTAGCAATCTCAGCCATATCCGCCTCGGTCATACCTCTAGTAGTCACAGCAGCTGTACCGAAACGAACACCACTTGTCACAAAAGGCTTCTCGGGATCAAATGGAATGGCGTTTTTATTGCAAGTTATATTCACTTCGTCCAAGCGAAGTTGGAGTTCCTTACCTGTGACTCCGGTTCCGCGAAGATCCAACAACATCAGGTGATTATCTGTTCCGCCTGAAACCAAGGAGATACCGCAACTCGTGAGTGCATCCGCAAGGGCGGCTGCATTCTTGATGATATCATGCTGGTAATCTCTAAACTCATCCGACAAAGCTTCCTTAAAAGCCACAGCCTTGGCCGCTATAATATGCATAAGCGGACCGCCCTGCTGACCCGGGAATACAGCAGAATCGATTAACTTAGCATATTGCTCCTTGCACATAATAATTCCGCCGCGAGGTCCTCTGAGCGTCTTGTGTGTCGTCGTCGTGACAAAATCGGCATAAGGTATCGGATTCGGATGAAGACCGGCCGCAACCAATCCGGCAATATGCGCCATATCGACAAATAAATAAGCCCCGACCTGATCGGCAATTTCACGGAAGCGTTTAAAGTCAATGACTCTGGGATAGGCAGACGCACCGGCAACAATCATCTTGGGCCGCACTTCCAACGCTTTTTGCAGAAGAGCATCATAATCAATACGCATATCTTCTTCAGACACACCATAGAACTCTGAGTGATATGTCTTACCCGATACATTAAGCTTCATGCCATGCGTCAAGTGACCGCCATGAGCAAGATCCATGCCCAAAATAACATCACCCGGCTGAAGCATCGCAAAATATACTGCAGTATTTGCTTGTGCACCTGAATGAGGTTGCACATTCACATGTTCAGCTCCGAAAATCTGCTTGGCACGATCAATTGCAAGTTGTTCTGCGATATCAACAAACTCACAACCACCATAATAACGCTTGCCAGGGTAACCCTCGGCATATTTATTCGTAAGAGGAGAACCGGCAGCCTCTAAAACGGCTGCACTGACAAAGTTCTCTGACGCGATTAACTCAATCTTAGAACGCTGACGGTTCGTCTCGTCCATAATCGCCTGATAAATCTCGGGATCTTGTTCGCGAATAAATTCAAACATGAAACAACCTCCAAGGTAAATTCTTTTCCCAATAATCATACTGGAACGAGGGCGGAACGTAAAGAGAATACAATTAAAGTTTGTAAACGTGGTCCTTCTGCGGTGGCAAAAACGGAATTGCGGACTCGTGATGATCAAAGAGCTGATAGCCGGATTCTGTAAATGTGCCAATGTGAGCCGAAGGGATATCAGCATCAGAAAGCGAACGCATAACACGTTCGGGATTCGACGTGGCAATAAGCATCGAGCCGGATCCAATCAATCTCAACGGATCGACATCAAGTATTTCACACAGAGCCGATGTTGCCGGATGAATCGGAATAGAATCTTGATTAACCGTCAGTCCAATACCGGAAAACTCAGCCATTTCATAAGCGGCGCCGAGAACACCGCCCTCAGTCGTGTCATGCATCAGATGAACAAGGCTTTGAGCGCTACCATCCGAAGCCAAACGACCATCGACACAAGAGGCGGCAACAACACCGTCTTCAACGACACTAATCATTTGAATCAAGTCTTTGGCTTGAGATATGAGCGAATCACTGACTCTGCCCTTAATCTTGTCATAATGATTATTGGCGATGATATAAGTGCCCTCAATTGCAGCCGATTTCGTCATAATGAGAGCGTCGCCGGGAAGCGCCTTCCCAATAAGCTTTGGGCTCGAAGTATCGGATACCCCAAAAGCAGTCGTCGTCACTACAAATCTGTTCACCGAATCAGTCACTTCCGTGTGGCCGCCGACAATATCAACGCCAAGCAATTGGGCTGAAGCAGATGCCTGCTCGACAATTCGAATCAAATCCGATTCCGTCGCGTGCGGTGGCACCAGAATAACAATCAAAATACCAATCGGACGAACACCCGTCGAAGCGATATCATTGCATGAAACATGAACAGCTAAAGTACCGGAAAGCATGCCACCCGCAGTAATCGGATCAGATGAGGCAATCAAAGTCTTCGGGCCCAAAGAAATGTACGCGCAATCCGCACCGATACTTGCTCCAAGAAGCGTTCGCTCTGAGAGCTTTGGCAGGCGAGAAAATACCAGATTTTTGAGTTCCTCGTTCGACAATTTACCAATATTCATATTCGCATTTGCACCTATTCAATAAGAATCCGTTCGATACCTTCAAGACCTTGACTGACCAAATCATCAATATCTAAAAAACGCTCTGCATGCTCCATGTGTTTGCGTTGAGGTTTTGTCTGAGGATGCTTTGCAACGAATACAGTACAGCAGTCTTCATATGGCAAGATGGATGTTTCAAATGTGCCGATTTCTCTGGCTATCTGAACCGCATAATCTTTGTCTACACCGATGAGCGGACGAAAAATCGGCATGGATGTGACCTCGTTAGTTAATGATATAGCGTCAATCGTTTGACTGGCAACTTGTCCTAAACTCTCACCGGTAATTATTGCCTTGCAATGAGACTGTAAGGCAATCTTCTCCGCTATTCGAATCATAATGCGACGCATTGTGATGGTAAGCATATCTTGCGGACTGTTCTGATACAAGTGTTTTTGAATCTCAGTGAAATTTACAATATTCAAATGGATTGGTCCGCAATACTGCGAAATAATCTTGGCAAGATCAACGACCTTCTGCTTCGCCTGGTCACTGGTATAAGGAAAGGAGTGATAATAAACCGCATCAATCTCCATACCTCTAGATGCCATCATATAACCTGCGACGGGACTATCGATACCGCCGGAGAGCATGAGAAGACCTTTGCCTGATGATCCGACAGGAAGTCCGCGATGTGCATAAATCTTATCGGCGTATATATAGAATGCATCACGAATCTCGACGAAAACGACCAGCTCCGGCGCATTGACATCAACACGCAGTTCCGGAAAGCGTTCAAGCACCTTTCCACCGAGTTCGCTACTAACTTCAGGAGACAACAATGGAAAGCTCTTGTCCCCTCTTTTTGTTTCAAATTTGAAAGATTCGAACGGCTGCTCTTTGAGTCGATCCTCAATAAAACGAATTGCCATCTCTCGAATGTTATCCATGTCTCCTGTAAATTTGCGGACCAAACTAACGGATACTATACCAAACACTTTGGAAACAGCGCGCATAATTTGCCCGGCAACCTCAGAATCGTCAAGCACCGGTTGCTCAGAATATAAGTCCTCAATCCATATACGTGATTGGCGCTGAAAAATATGAAATCGACCGAAAGTAGAGATAGCCGACTTAATATTTCTAGTCAGTCGAGCTTCAAAGCGTCCGCGATTTAATCCTTTAAGAGTAATCTCGCCCATACTGACGAGAATGACATATTTATAATCCGTCATACCTACACCTTGATTCATTGAATTTACAGCGCATAACGCTTTATTGCTTCGCCGAGCGCCTTGTTGATTTGCTCAATATCTTCTGCCTGACTGAATCGCGAAAAACTGATACGAACCGCAGAACGCGACAATGACTTATCGATCCCCATCGCCGCTAAAACATGACTCGCTTTCTTGTTCTTCGAGGCACAAGCAGAAACAGTTGATATAAATATATCATGTTCCTCCAAAGCGTGCAGTAAAGTTTCTGCCTCAAACATCGGTAGTGCGGCATTGAGTATGTACTTTGATCCATTCTCAGGGGATAGAATGACGCCCCCAAAAGATTGGATAACAGACGAGACATCGTTGTGTATATGAGTCAGCTTGAGATAAGCCGCATCAGATTGCTCATATGATTTTTCAAGTGCTAGTGCAAACGCTTCCGCAAGAAAGGTCGACTCCGTACCTGAGCGAAGCCCGCCTTGCTGACCTCCGCCGATTATTAGCGGTTGCATCCGGATTCCGCTTTTAATATAAATCGCTCCAACACCCTTGACCGCATGAATCTTGTGCCCGGACATAGAAACCAACTCCACTCCGTCTTTACTTGGACGTAATGGAAGTTTTCCCAAGGACTGAACACAATCCAAATGAATTACTGCGGATCGGTTGATTCGATTTCTTATATCAACCAACTTACTAACTGGGAGAATTGCTCCGGTCTCGTTGTTGACATGAGTAAAGGTAAGAAGCGCCGTATCAGGACGAATGGCACTTTCAACTTCAAGCCAATTGGGCTCACCAGCCGAGTCGACTCCAATATAAGTTACTTCATGACCATGATTCGACAAGTAATCAAGCACGGCCAGCGTCGCCTTATGTTCTGTACGCGTTGAAATAACATGTTTACCTTTTCTGGGATTCGCTTCCAGATATCCGCGAATAGCAAAATTAATCGATTCTGTTCCCCCAGAAGTAAATATGATCTCTTCAGACTGAGCGCCCAGAACAGAGGCAACTCGACGACGTGAATTGCTGTATGATTCCATGGCAGAAACACCGAGACGATGCAACGAACCCGGGTTTCCAAATGCACAATATGAAGATAAATGGGTCTCGATGAGTTGAGCGATTTCCGGCAACGGAAAAGTTGTTGCACTGTTATCAAGATAAATCAGTTCGTTATCCTCCTAAAATGAAGCGTCTTCTGAAATTCTACACCTTCAAGTCAGGATTATCATCCCCCAAATCAGATTGATACTGTTCAAGAACCGGCTGAACACATTGAGAAAGAAATTGTTCGACTTGTTCCGGGCAGCGCCCAATGTATAGCGAAGGGTCAAGCAGTTCACTGAGTGCACCGGCATCCAGCGAAAAAGAAGAATCTGCCGCGATACGCTCGAGCAAATCATTCGCTAGTCCATCACGCTTAACGGCCATACCGGCGTTCATCGAATGGACGCGAATACGCTCGTGCAAATCTTGGCGATCACCACCAAGAGACGCTGCCTTCATCATGATATTTTCAGTCGCCATGAACGGCAATTCTTCCATGATTCTTTTACGAATAATACTCGGATATACAACCAAATTCTCAGCAACATTCTGATAAATAATGAGAATCGCATCTAATGCCAAAAAGGCTTCCGGAACACTGATCCGCTTATTCGCAGAATCATCAAGCGTTCTCTCAAACCACTGCGTTGATGCCGTAATTGCTGGATTCAGCGCATCAACCATGATGTACCTTGCAAGCGATGCAATTCTTTCACTACGCATCGGGTTACGCTTGTAAGCCATAGCCGAAGAACCAATTTGACTTTTTTCGAATGGCTCTTCGACCTCCTTAAGGTGTTGGAGCAAACGAATATCATTACTGAACTTATGGGCGCTCTGAGCGACCGAAGAGAGTGCATTAAGGACTCGAGAATCTACTTTGCGCGAATAGGTCTGTCCGCTAACCGGATATACATCTTGAAATCCCATCTTCTCAGCGATCGCATAATCGAGTGCTTTAACTTTGTTGTGATCACCATCAAAAAGGCTTAAAAAACTGGCCTGAGTGCCTGTGGTTCCTTTACAGCCCAAAAGCTTGAGGCTGGAAATCACAAAGTCGATCTCTTCTAAATCCAACAATAATTCCTGAATCCACAATGTCGCTCTTTTACCCACGGTCACTAATTGAGCCGGTTGAAAATGCGTGAAGCCAAGCGTCGGGAGAGCCTTGTATTCATCTGCAAAGCGTGACAGCGAATCGATGACACGAACGAGCCTCTTACGAATCAGAAGCAGACCTTCGCGCATCAGAATAATATCCGTATTGTCTCCGACATAACACGATGTCGCACCCAAGTGAATAATCGCACGAGCATTAGGACACTGCTCTCCGTATGCATGAACATGAGCCATAACATCATGGCGGACCTTTTTTTCGAACTCTTGGGCGACGTCATAATTAATATCATCAATATGGGCTTTCAGTTCGTTGACCTGGATATCCGTAATCGAAAGCCCCAGTTCTTTCTCGGCTTCAGCCAAAGCAACCCAAAGTTTTCTCCAAGTTGTGAATTTCTTATCCGGAGAAAAAATGTACAGCATTTCTTTACTCGCATAACGCGATCCTAAAGCACTCTCATATTGATCTTTCATGACTACTCTCCCAGTAATTTTTCTACTGCCGCCAGTTTAACACAAACCGTTAAGACGTTCATCGCTTTAATGATATCACTGACCGACGGAAATGTTGGCGCGATACGAATATTGTTATCACTCGGGTCAATGCCATATGGGAAAGTTGCGCCAGCGGGAGTTAATGCGACGCCCGCAGCCTTGGCCATTTGTACGACCTTCTTCGCAGTGCCGTCAACAACATACAAGCTGATAAAATAACCGCCAAGAGGGCTGTTCCAAGTGGCAATCTCCAGATTGCCGAGCTCTTGATTAAGTTGATTCTCCACTGCATTGAATTTAGGCAATAGCACTTGTGCATGCTTTTTCATCAAACTCTTGACCGCATCTAGATTGGGAAGAAATTTGGCATGCCGCAATTGATTCATCTTGTCCGGTCCGATTGAACGCGTTGCAAGAATTTTCTGTGCTCTATTTATATTATCGTCATTGCAAGACATACAAGCGATTCCCGATCCGGGGAACGTAATCTTAGACATTGAAGCAAACTGATAAACGCGGTTTGGATGATTCATTTCATCAGCCAAAGCAAGAATATCAGGAAGCGAACCCTGTCTATCTTCGTAAAGGTGATGGACCACATAGGCATTATCCCAGAATATTCTAAAATCTGACGCTGCAGTCTTCATCGATACCAGACGTCGACACGTCTCCTCTGAATAAACATACCCATCCGGATTACTATAGAGCGGTAAGCACCACATACCTTTTATCGAAGAATCCGCTGCAACCAAAGCTTCTACAATATCCATGTCCGGACCATCTTGATTCATAGGGATATTAATCATTTCAAATCCGAGATCGCGAGTGATCGAGAAGTGCCGATCATAGCCGGGAACCGGACAAAGCCACTTGCGTTTCTCAACAAACGCCCACGGTTTTTCCGATTCAATCTCTCCAAAAACCATGGCACGCATCATCGCATCAAACATCATCGACAGACTTGAGTTATTTCCCGCAATCACTTTGTCAGACGTTGTACCGAGAATCTGAGCGAATAGCTCGCGAATTTCTTTAATACCATATGCTATGCCGTAATTTCTGCAATCGCCTTCTTGAGAAAGATATTCATCTCCCATGATCTGATTCATCGATTGTGAAAGGTCAAGTTGTTCCGCCCCAGGTTTGCCACGAGTCATATCTAATTTCAGACTCAATGACTGAAGAGATTTGTATTGACTTAAAAGGAGTTGTTGCTCCGTTGCTAACTCTTCGCGACTCAATTCATAATAAGATTTCATGTTTGTCACCCTCCATAATCGAAAAAAAGAAATATCAAGCATTTATTCTTGCAGTAAGCAATGATACAACTGCATTTAATCCGCATCATTATAGCCTACTATGAATAAATTGAATAGCAATCTTGCATTTAAAACGTCGAAATTTTAATTTTTTGTGCATTTCCGATACGATCATGCGTCACACAGGCCACAATAAAGCAAAATTCACAAGATTCCAATCCATTTCTATGCGCTAAGCGCTTCGCTGCAGAATAGATTCTCATTTTCTTCGCCGAATCAACCGCCTCAATTGCATCACCATATCGGCACGAAGCACGACGCGATTTCACTTCGACAATGACAATGCGCCTCATGAATAAAAAGACAAGGTCCAGCTCTCCCGCGTTATGAAATCGTAAATTTCTCGCAAGCAGCACATAGCCCTGACGCGATAAATAGTCTGACACCGCTTGCTCTGAATGTATGCCAATTTCTATACTATTCATTCAACCACCCGCATCACAATATCGCAAACGGCTTCAGTGCTACGGTCTGTTAATCGACATTCATCAAATTATTCGACGCGCCCTATGATGCGCTTTAAAAATGATCGACGATGAATCGGCGACAATCCAATCTTCTCAATGGCAGCATAGTGCGCTTTCGTTCCATATCCCTTGTGCTTTGAAAATTCATATCCCGGATATGTAACGTCGTATTCTTCCATAATACGATCACGTGTGACTTTGGCCAATATCGATGCGGCCGCGATCGAAACTGATAAAGAATCACCCTTAATTATTGGCATAATCGGTATATTATTATGATGAATTTCAACCGCATCAATCAATAAACAGTCTGGTGTCTGCTTTAATCCATCGACGCACAAGCGCATAGCCTTTTTTGTCGCTTCGAGAATGTTGATCTGATCAATCTCATCATGTTCAATACGGATGACTTGAAAGTCGAGACAATTCAGAAGAATTTGCTCGAATAACTCATCTCTTTTTTTCGGGCTGAGTTTTTTCGAATCGTCCAATCCGAGTATCGGTCGATCAGCGGACAACACACATGCCGCCGCAACAACAGGACCCGCTAAAGGCCCTCTTCCCGCTTCATCAATACCTGCAACATGGGTTGCCCCTTTATCCCAAAGTGGTTTTTCGAAACGGACCATCATGTTGTATTTTTCAATGAGTTTGTCGTTCTTTGTGTTCAAATCAACATCATTCCTTACTGTACTTTAAAATATCGAGCTTCAATATCACTTCGGTTCTTCCAAAGTAATTCTTCCAATCCGGCCGGATCGAAAATCATCGAGAAACAAAGCCGCGAAGCGGTCTTCGTCAATTCTTCCGCCTGACAAAATGCAGCCTTTTATCCGCGCTGCCAACAAATAGCGATCGTACGCTTCGTTGATATCATCCGGATCAACGACACCGGGAACTTGGTAACGCGTCTTTATATAATCCGGATACAACGTACTGATCCACTTCATGCCTTCACTCGCAACATAGATCATATCCGTGACTTCCGTCTTAATAGCGCCGGACAAAGCAAGAACAAGTTTATTATGCTTCGAACCGAGATTGGGCCAAAGAACTCCGGGCATATCCATCAATTCCAGCGAATCCGAAGACTTTGCCCACTGAAAAGCACGTGTCACTCCGGGACGATTTCCGGTCACAACTACTTTGCGGTTGCAAAGAGCATTGATGATTGTCGATTTGCCGGAATTCGGGATGCCAACCACCATAGCACGGACCGGTCGGCCAATACGTCCGCGACTGGCAGCCTTATCCAGAATCGGCTTGCATATTGTTTCCATTTTCTTCTTCAGTCTCTGAATGTCACCTTTATTGTTCGCATCGACGGCCATTGCAGCGATTCCTTGCGATTCATAGTGCGAAAGCCAAACGCTCGTCATTTGAGGGTCCGCAAGGTCCGCTTTATTCAAAACAATAATACGATTCTTATCTTTGATCTGCTTATGTAATTCAGGATTTCGGCTCGAAAAGGGAATGCGGGCATCGCAGGTCTCTATAACAATGTCCACCCACTTCAGGCGGTCAGTGATCTCGCTCATTGCTTTTCGCATGTGCCCCGGAAACCAATTAATCTCAGTACTCATGGAACCACCTTTTTTACAAAAAAATACTGCTCGGTACAGTATACTATACCGAGCAGTCGTAAATCCAAAAACGGATAAAATTAAGATTTCTTTGTCAGCTTCTCTGTAATCTTTGCCGACTTACCGACACGATCACGAAGATAATAAAGCTTAGCACGACGAACTTTACCCTTGCGGATAATCTCAATGCGATCGATCTTGGGGGAATGAACCGGCAAAACACGCTCTACACCAACACCATAAGACAATCTTCTGACCGTCATGGTCTCAGTTAAACCGCCGCCCTTGCGTGCGATGACATAACCTTCGAAAATCTGGATTCTCTCACGGCTGCCTTCTTTGATCTTCAAGTGAACCTTGACGTAGTCACCGATATCAACTTCAGCATAGTTGTTGCGCAGATTATCTTGCTCAACTGCTCTTACTAAATCCATATTATTGTTCCTCCTTCTCCGATAGATGTTCATGCCCTATAGACAGCGGAACATCCCTATAAGCCTTTAGAATGATATCACAAGAATTCTAGTGAATCAAGCCTTAAGTATCAATGATCGAAAATAACCTCTCAAAATACAAAAATATCAATCACAATAGAGCATTCACTCATCTTTTAAAGATTCGTCCGCCCTATCACGATGAAATAATTCCAGCCACTCATCGACAGTCAAATGAAGCTGGTCCAGCATATCCGGTCTTTTTATAAGTGTATTATAAAGAGCCTCGCTGTGACGCCATTGCTCGATTTTGAGATGATGCCCTTCCATCAGAACTCTGGGAACCTCTCGCCCCATAAATTCTTCTGGTTTTGTATACTGCGGTGCCTCAAGAAGGCCTCCCATATGGGATTCGTTCTCAAATGCAGACGCATCGGGTAGTACATTGGGGATCAGTCTGGATACCGCATCTATGATCACGCAAGCAGCCAGTTCACCACCGGTCAACACATAATCACCAATTGATATTTCTTCATCAACAATCAAATCTATGGCGCGTTGGTCGACACCTTCATAATGACCGCACAGAAATACAACATGTTTAAGTTTCGACAATTCATGAGCTATATCTTGGTTGAAAACCTTTCCCTGAGGTGATAAATAGACCGTATGCGGCCGCTTATCATCCCCAACAACGCTTTTCCAAGCATCATATACCGGTTGAGCTTGCATAAGCATGCCCGTTCCGCCACCATACAATGTATCATCGACTTTTCGATGCTTATTTACAGAATAATCACGAATATCGACGCGCTCAACTTCAATTAAGCCACGAGACATCGCTCGAGCAATAATGCTGTGCCCGAGAATATCTTCAATTTGCTTTGGAAAAAGTGTCAATACCGTAAAGCGCATTATTGTTCTCCGTGTCAAACATCCTCTTGATAGATTTCGAAAAGACCATCGGGAAGCCGCAAACGCATCACTCCTAGGGTTGTATCCACATCATATACGATGCTCTTCAGGTACGGCACTAATAAGTCTTTGCATCCGACTCGAGCGATAACAATGACATCTGCACCCGCACCGCTCGCAGATATAATATCTCGGATTGTGCCGAGTTTTCCGCGTTCATCATCTTCAACCCAAAGACCGATCAAATCATTGATGAAGTATCGACCTTCGGGTAACTCGACGGCTTGCGAGCGCTCAACGGCAACAAAATGATTGATCCATTTCTTCGCCTCATCACGATCCGTCAATAAATCGACAGCAACGATGAGCTGATTCTCGGTGATCCGAACTTTCGAAACGGAAATCTCTCGGATCACCTTCTCATTCGGCGAAAGTAGCATTGCCTTTTTTACGTCGGAAAAACGATTGGGGTCATCAGTGAGAGGCTGAACTTTGACCTCGCCTCTCACACCATGAACCCCAACAATTTTACCAATAATAATATTCGGAATCATTCGACAATATCGACGACAACACGCTTGCCTTCTCGCAAATACTTCGCCTTCATGACGTTGCGAATGGCCTGTGCTCTCTTCCCGCCTTTGCCAATAACCTTGCCCATATCTTCAGGGGCGACGGACAATTCAAATACAATGGTATGACCCTTGTCAATTTGATTGACCTTCACCTCTTCGGGCTTCGTGACCAATGCGCGAGCAATCGTAGTTAATAAATCATTCATAGCATTTCCGCCCACACCAAACGTGCGGTCTTTCCTCCTTCATATTCGATAAAAAACGAAATCAGGAAATGATGCCGTTCTTCTTGAGCAGATCACGAACTGTATCAGTCGGCTGCGCACCATTCTTGATCCAATTTGCAGCGGCCTCTGCATCAATCTTAAACTCTACAGGATCTGTCAAAGGATTGTACGTGCCAATCTCTTCGATGAATCTGCCGTCTCTCGGAAAACGAGAATCCGCAACGACCACGCGATAAAAAGGAGCCCTCTTCGCACCCATTCTTTTTAATCTGATTTTAACTGCCATTTTGTTACCTCCACAATATTTCGGTTATTCTTCTTTATCTTTACGCAAATGCGTTAAAGCCAAACTTAAAACGGAAAACCTTTGCCGAAGCCACCGAGGCCTCTAGATTTACCTTTGCCCTTAGACATCTTTGAAAAACGCTTCATCATCTCCGACGACTGCTCGTATTGCTTAACAAGTTGATTGACTTGCTGAACTGTCGTTCCCGAACCCGCAGCAATACGCTTTCTTCGGGATGCATTCAGAACATTGGGAAAACGGCGCTCCTTAGTTGTCATGGAGCGAATGATAGCCATATTCACATCAATAATACGATCATCAATATCCTGATCTTTGACCTTTGCGCTCGCACCCGGTATCATCCCAATCACATCTTTGATTGATCCCATTTTCTTAATCTGCTCAAACTGAGACAGCATGTCTTCCATGTTAAAGGTGTTGCTGAGCATGCGCTCCATCGTTTTCTGTGCAGAGTCTTCATCAAAACTCTGTTGCGCCTTCTCAATGAGTGACATGACATCACCCATGCCCAGGATACGATTCGCCATACGATCGGGATAATATTCTTCTATGTCCTCGACCTTTTCTCCAACACAAATGAGCTTAATGGGCTTACCGGTAATCTGTCTGATGGATAAAGCCGCACCGCCTCTGGCGTCGCCGTCGAGCTTGGTCATAATGAAACCGTCGAGTCCGATAGCATCTTCAAAAGCCGTCGCGACCGTGACCGCTTCCTGTCCAATCATCGCATCGACAACCAATAACTTTTCGGTTGGCTTGACAATCTTCTCGATATCAATCAGCTCTTGCATCATATCTTCGTCAACCGTCATGCGCCCTGCTGTATCGACGATGAGCGTATCACACAAATAATACTTGGCTTGTTCAATAGCCTTTTTTGCGATAGTAACAGCGGATTTCTCCTCAGGCATGATGAATGAACGAACGCCGATTTTTTCTGCAAGGACTTCTAATTGCTTCGCTGCAGCAGGACGATGTACGTCAACAGAAGCAAGCATCGGCTTCTTTCCGTCCGCTTTTAATAAACGACCAAGCTTTGCAGCAGTTGTCGTTTTACCTGCACCCTGAAGGCCGTAAAGTATGATAACGGTAAAGCCGCTTGGAGACACGGAAATCTTCGCTTGCTGTGAACCTAAAAGATCAACCAGGGACGAATGGACAAGCTTAACGATCTGCTGCCCCGGAGTAAGACTCTGATGAATCTCTTGACCCTTGAGTTTCTCAGACATATCCGCAACGAATTGCTTAACGACAGCGTAATTAACGTCAGCCTCAAGAAGAGCCATGCGAATCTCTCGCATCATATCCTTGATATCTTGGTCCGTTACTCGGGCTTTGCCCTTCATTTTGGCGACAATGCCCTGGAGCTTTGTCGATAAACTTTCAAACA
This sequence comes from Clostridiaceae bacterium, assembly GCA_012838315.1. Taxonomy (GTDB): domain Bacteria; phylum Bacillota; class Clostridia; order Saccharofermentanales; family Saccharofermentanaceae; genus DUPM01. The sequence goes on along the minus strand of DUPM01000090.1, from coordinate 21,799 downwards.
TGAATTACCTCTTGTCCCGTTGTATTTACTATAGGGTCTGCAACAGTTGTTGCAAAATTTCGCGTGTGCGATCAATATCTTGCCGATCTATCGCATCAATTGCATTGAGCAATGATTGCTTGTGATTCATAAATCGTTCAACCAGTCCGAGCTTGTCTTCATAAGAAACGAGTGCTTTCTCGCCTCGTCTTATGGTGTCGTGGACCGCTTGGCGCGTAACTGATTCATTATCCGCGATCTCCGACAGTGACATGTCCTCAGAATAATATTGCTCTAACAAATCGCGAGTTCTTTCTGTCAAAAGCTGCCCGTAAAAATCGAGCAACATGCTTACATGAAAAGAATCTGTCAAAACACTCACCTCTTAACGACCTTCAAGTAATATACACAAATCGGCCAAAGGTGTCAAGCATTATTACTTGTCGGGCAAACGACTATTCGGACAATTCCGGTATCAACGACTCCGTGAAAATCTCCGAATCAAAATCAACCAGATCCTCAACACCCTCACCGAGTCCCGCAAGCAGAATAGGCGCCTTTGCGGTGTATGCCACCGCTATGGCAACGCCACCTTTTGCACTTCCGTCGAGCTTAGTGATTCCGATACCGTTGAGTCGCACCGCTTTCGAAAAAACTTCGGCTTGAATGACTGCATTCTGGCCTGTTGTCGCATCAATAATCAAAAGAGGCATAATGCAGGCCGACGGCGCTTCCCTCTCAATGACTCTGGATATCTTGGCTAATTCATCCATAAGGTTTTGTTTGTTATGGAGGCGCCCAGCAGTGTCAATAATTAGTACATCAGCACGCTTGGAAATTGCAGAATGCACCGCATCAAAGCAAACCGCAGCCGGATCTGAACCGACGGTCTGAGAAATAACGGGTGTGTTCGTCCTTTTTCCCCATTCTTCCAGCTGCTCAATCGCAGCCGCTCGAAAAGTATCTGCAGCGGCCAGCATGACCTTCTTGCCCATGGACTTGTATTTCAGACAAAGTTTCCCTGCAGTAGTCGTTTTTCCGGTGCCATTGACACCCACCATAAGTATAATGTTTAACGAGTTATCTTCGAGAGACAATGTTTGCTTCGGTCCGAGAATGTCGATGATTTCTTTCTTCACGGTATGCATAACCGCTTTCTGGCTGTCGTCTCCGGTAGTCTTAATGTTTGCTCTGACGGAATCAATAATATGAAGACTGGCGCCCACGCCCACATCAGCCTGAACCAAGAGCGCCTCAAGTTCTTCGAGCATATCTTCGTCATAGCGACCCATGCCTGCTGAAATTCTTGTTAATCCTTCTGAAACGAAGCCTCTCGTTTTACTCAATCCCTTTTTAAAAACATCAAATAGCCCCATATATGACCTCCCAAACATATCTGCGCATCCTTCAGCCTCAAATGAATCAACTACTGATCTCCGAGACGCATCGAAAGAATTTTCGAAATACCGCGTTCCTGCATCGTTACTCCGTACATGCGATCGCAAGCTTCCATAGTCCCCTTGCGGTGTGTAACCAAAATGAACTGAGACTTTGTCGTATATCGCCTGACAAAATCGGTAAAGCGAGTGACATTGACATCGTCCAAAGCCGCCTCGACCTCATCAAGAACGCAAAAAGGCGACGGTCTAAGTTGCAGTATAGCAAACAACAAAGCAATCGCCGTCAAGCAACGTTCACCGCCCGATAAAAGTGAAAGGCTCTGAAGCTTTTTGCCCGGAGGTTGCGCCTTGATGTCAATGCCGCTACCTAAAACATCCTCAATATTTTCTAAAAGAATTTCTGCCGTACCACCATTAAATAAATCAGAAAATACGATTTTAAAATTCTCGTTAATTTGTTCAAAGTGCGTCATAAATTGTTTTTTCATCTCTTCAACCAGTTCATTGATGACTTGTTGTAAGTTGTCCTTTGCCGTTTCAATATCTTGTTTCTGCTCCGACATAAAGGTGAAACGTTCACTGATGCGATTGAATTCTTCGACAGCATTCATATTGACCGGACCGATGGCTTTGAGCTTGGACTTCAGATCGTTCATCTGCTTCTGGACCTTGGCCACATTATCGATTTCCATCCGGAAATCCTGAGCATTATCGTAAGTGAGTTCATGATCTTCCCAGAGACGATTTTTAACCTCATCAATGCTTTGTATATGTGACTCGCGCTTTGACTCAACGCGAGTCATTTCGTTTTGCAATGAAGAAAGCTTTGAAGTCGAGGCGGATAATCGATCGATGAATCCGGACAACTTATGTTCAATCTCTTCTTTTTCAAGATTATACGTCTTCATCTGGGCCTGAATGGACTCATCTTCAACGAGAAGCTGTTGACGCAAATTCTGCATGTCTTCTTCATCCTTGGCCAGACGAACCAACTCTTCCCTTGATTGGACTCGTTCTTTCTTAAGGCTCTCAAGTCTTTTGGTGCGACTCTCCTTATCTTTAAAATACATATCCAGAATTTCTTGTGCACCGACGGCTGATATCTCCAAGGACTCCACAGAAACTTTAAGGTCACCTAATTCGGCGCGCAAATCATCCAGGTGCGCTTGCACTTCCTTCGTGTCTTCGTCCGCGCGATTAACAGATGCTTTAAGACGCAAGGATTCTTGTTCGTACTCTTGCATAAGTTCCTGACTATCCTCTTTGTTATGCAATGCTTCAAGCCGCTGCTTCGAAACCATCGAAAGCTCAGAAGAGACTTTTTCAAGGCGTGTTTGAATTTTATCAAGATTAATGCGATGTTGTTGAAGCGTTGACTCCGCTTTGACGCGTTCCATAGATTGATCGCGAAACTTCTCATCCAGAGCGGCCTGTTGCTTTGCTTCAAGCTTGATTTCATGCTCTTTTTCGATGCGAATCGACTCCAATTGTGCTACTTCCGCTTCTAGCGATACAAATCGTTTCTTTAATTCTTCAAGCTCTCGTGTTCTGCCTAGCAGACCCAACCCATGTCTGCGGACACTGCCGCCGGTCATTGAACCGCCGGGATTAATGACATCACCATCAAGTGTAACAATTCTAAAGTTAAACGACGTCTTTTTTGCGACCAACAGTGCATGCTCCATCGTATCGAATACCGCTATGCGGCCCAATAGATTATCAATAATATCTCGTAACGACTGTTCTGTCTTCAACAAGTCTGATGCCTTGCCGATATAGCCCTTGGATTGCTCTAGTACGCGCATGTAGCCATCTTCAAGCGAGCGTGGGCGAATGTTATTAACCGGCAAAAAGGTGACTCGTCCGAGCTTGTTCTCCTTCAAATAGGTAATCAGTCCGGATGCATCTTTGTCCGTGTGCGTAACCACGTTATGCACTGCCGAACCGAGAGCAATCTCAATCGCTGTCTCATAATCTTTCGATACACTGATTAACTCACCCAAAACGCCGACGATTCCATTGCGAACTTCTGCGTCATTTTCTGCAGCGCTCAACAATCGGCGCACCGGCTCCTGGTAGCCTTCCTTGCTCTTCTCCAATTCTTCAACCGTTCTGATTCGAAACACGACGTTATCCAGTTCGCGATTTTTTTGCTCCAATAGCTTGGCGTCTTGAGCATCTTCTTGCCGCAAGGCGCGAATTCGATCCGTTGAGGCCGTAAGTTCTGCGGCCATCTTTGCGCACTGGTCGACTTGTATTTTGAATTCTGATTCAAGATCTTGAATGACAGCGACCATACTATCTTTTTCTGACACGGATATCATTCTGTCCGTTTCAAGTGTTTTAACCTTAGAATCAAGTACCATCTGCTCAGAGATTGAACTTTGTGCAATTTCTCTGGCCTCAAACATTTTTTCGCTGAGATTCTCGATTGCCGCACGACACTCCGCTTGCTTCTTTTGCGCTTCGTCAAAACTGGCACTAAGCTTAAGCATTTCTTGCTCTTTATCGGCGTAGGACACTTTATATTTCGAAAGTTGATTTTTAAGCGTTTGAAGCTTGGATTGTTGTCGTTGAATATCTGATTCGAGATTATCCATCTCATCTTTTGCACTTTGATCTTCATCGAAACCGGATGACAAACGGGCATTGATTTGTTCGCTTCTTTCTCGAATAACGGCGATACGGCTTTGAAGATCATATATCTTCTCCGACAAGGAGGATTTTGAATCGCGCGCTGTTTCGAGAGCTAATTCAATTTCACTCGACTTTTCTGTGAGCGATCTATTCCTGTCTCTCAATTCTACAATTTCATTTTCTTGTTCCGAGATATCTTTTTGCAAGTCGCTCAGTTGTGCATCTGACGTCGATAAAAACGCGTTCGTGTAATCGATCGAATGGATGATAAGTCCGACATCCAGTTTTTTCCAATCATCGTAGTATCTGTGATATTCTTTGGCCTTTTGCGCCTGTTCTTCAAGAGGACCGACCTGCTCAGAAAGTTCAGAAAGAATATCTGATATTCGAATAAGATTCTGTTCGGTTGAAAGCAGTTTGCGCTCTGCCTCGTCTTTACGAACCTTATACTTTACAATTCCTGATGCTTCTTCCAGAACCTTTCTTCTGTCTTCGGAACGCGAACTCAAGATGTCATCAATTCGACCTTGACCGACAATTGAATAGCCATCTTTACCCAGGCCGGTATCCATAAACAAGGATACGATGTCTTTTAATCGGCAATTGACATGATTGATCAAATATTCGCTTTCACCGGATCGGTACAGCCTACGGGTCACCTGAACCTCTGAATAATCGATACCCAGTTGACCGTCAGTATTATCTATCGTCATGGACACTTCGGCATAATTCATTGCGCGACGCGACTGGGTTCCGTTAAAAATAACGTCCTCCATTTTTCCGCCACGAAGCGTTCTGACACTTTGCTCGCCGAGCACCCAACGAATCGCATCGGTCACATTTGACTTACCGCTGCCATTGGGGCCGACAATCGCAGTCATACCCTTATCAAACTCAATGAGCGTGTATTCGGGAAATGATTTAAAACCTTGAATTTCGAGCTTCTTAAGATGCATTGACCTATACCTTTCGAAAGGAATCCATAGATACAAATTATATACTAAAAATCACATGAAAAGAAACACTAACGGCAAACATCAGCTGGATTCTACCCGCATATAGTCATTTTAACTTTAGCTATATGAGCAACGGACGCGCAATCTTAGCTCATCACAAAGATACGAAATCCAACGTAATCATGACAAAGACCTTATTCAGGAAACATTCGATTATTTTGTATCGCATCTTGAGCAGCATCTTGCTCTGACTGCTTCTTACTCTTTCCACTCCCCTGACCGATAACTTTGCCGTCCAATACAGCCTGAGCCGTAAATAACCGATCATGAACCGGCCCTTCTTCAGCAATAATCTCAAAAGAAAGTGTTTGCCCCGAAAATTCTTTGGTCTGAACAATCTCGAGCAGTTTACTCTTGTAGTCGTAAATCAATCGTCCTTCTAATGCATCCTCAATGGACTGATTCATGACACGTATAATAACTTCTCTGGCGGTATCAAACCCGTCATCTAAATATATGGCGGCAAACAAGGCTTCCATCGCATTGGCTAAATTGGACGCTTTCGCTGCACCGGAAGTCGCCATTTCACCCTTGCCGAAAAGTAAAACCGATCCCAGCTCAAGCTCTGATGCAATATCCGCCAAAGTAGCCTCACAAACAATCATTGCCCTTGTTTTCGAGAGGAACCCTTCATCTTTATATGCGATTTTGTTATATAGTGCATCCGCAATCACAAAATCCAAGATACCGTCGCCAAGAAATTCCAAACGCTCGTTGTCTTCTACATCGGAAGCCTTTATTTCGTATGCATACGACGAATGTGTCATTGCGGTTCTCAACAACGAAACGTCCTTAAAAAAATAGCCAATTCTTTGTTGAAGTTTGTCCAGTAGCTCGGGGTTATGCTTGATCATTCGTTCACCTATCTTATTAATGCAAAAAAGCTCCCAATTGGGAGCCTTATATGCTTGAACTTCAAAGAATAATTAAGAGTTTGCCTTAATAAATTCTACTGCATCGCCAACCGTTTTGATACGCTCAGCTTCTTCGTCAGGAATAGAAATTCCAAACTCCTGCTCCATTGCCATAACAAGCTCAACCATATCGAGCGAGTCTGCGTTAAGATCATCAATGAGGCTAGAATCAATGGCAACAGAATCGCCTTCAACACCTAACTGCTCAACCAAAATACTCTTAACACTCTCAAAAATCGGATCACCTGACATCTGAATACCTCCTGAATGATTGTATGTACAATCTACTTACATTGTTTTTATCCGATGGGCATACAAATGTCAAGCAAAACAACGAAACTTTTATAATTTATTTTGCAAATCAAACTATTTTTCACCTTGGGTCAGATAATGCTTGTTCTTAATGAGATAATCTAATCCGGAGATTATGGTCATCGCAACTGATATCAGAAAGAATACATTGCCAATGTTAGCGACAACACTTTGAACGTTAGAAGTCTTTAGATTCGGCGCAATTTGCATTGTAATCTTTATGAATAACGGTTCGAATAAAATATAAATAATCGCAATCATCTGCGTGACAGTCTTGATTTTACCAATCATGGCAGCTGCCATAACAACGCCCTTCTCACTGGCAAGCATACGAATACCGGTAACGGCAAATTCACGCAATACAATAATCGCAACAAAAACAGATGAAACTCGACCGACATCAACGAGAGCAACTAATACAGAGATGACCAGCATCTTATCTGCCAGAGAGTCCAAAAACTTACCAAGATTGGTAATGAGGTCATATTTACGAGCAATTTGTCCATCAGCATAGTCTGTTAAGGAGGCCACGATAAACAGTGCGCCTGCGACAACACGTCCCCAATCCATCACAAATGCATTCCAAGCCTGAGTCTCGAATCCGAAAAGATTGATGGGCAACATAAACAGCAATACCAGTGGAATAAACATAATACGAATAATAGAAAGCTTATTGGGAAGATTCATTGTGAGTCACTCCTGTTAATTGATATGCATCCGCCTCCACAATTCGAACCGGATAGGAAGCGCCGATGCGAAGCTCTTCCTCCGTTGCTAAAACATATATGATGGGATCAACATCCGGGGCCTCAGCATAACTTCGGCCCTTGTAGAATATACCATCTTCAGAAACAGAATCAATAGTAACATCATAAACCTTTCCCACTCGTTCCAAATTATGATGTAACGAAATATCCTGTTGCATCGTCATGACGTGATCGAATCTTGAAGAAGCCACCTCTTGATCCACCCGGTTATCCATCTCAAAAGCGCTGGTATTCTCCTCAGGCGAAAAAATAAAACAACCCAAACGATCAAATTGCCACGAACGCAAGCGTGATATTAAGTTATTAAATGCTTGATCCGACTCCCCGGGGAATCCGACCATCACTGTCGTACGAAGAACAATATCCGGGATTCTTTTTCTCAGCTTCGCAATCTTACGATCAATAAAACCTACCGTATCCGAGCGATTCATCTGTGAAAGTACGCCATCATCCGCATGCTGAATCGGTATATCCAAATAATGGTATATTTGGGGATTATTCGCTATTGACTCAATAAGATCATCGGTAATGCCATTCATATAAGCATACATGATGCGAATACGAATGTCGGGAGATATATCAGAAATTTGTTGCAACAGTAGCGGTAACGACCTTAGCCCATACAAATCAATACCGTAATCTGTCGTATCTTGAGCCGCGAGAATAATCTCGCGGATACCGGATTCATATATGTATCTAGCTTCTTCAACTATATTCTCGATGGGCCTTGATATAAAAGGGCCACGAATAATAGGTATTGCGCAATAAGCGCAATTGTTAGAACACCCTTCTGCAATCTTAAGCCACGCGTACGAACTGGTGCTGAGATAGCGATTTGTTCTTAAATGATCCAAAGAACCGGCTACAGAGACAACGCTCTTGTTCGTAGTATCCTTATCTGAATACAACGATTGTATAGTGTCTGCAATGTCCGCATAGTGAGCCGTGCCTAACACGGCATCCACTTCCGGCAAATCCAATAAGATGTCGGAAGCATACCGTTGAGGAAGGCATCCGGTAACGATAAGAAAATCTGCACGACCAGATGGTTTTTTGTAGTCGGCACATGTCAAAATGGTGTCTATCGCCTCTTTCTTTGCAGGCTCAATAAATCCGCAAGTATTAACAACGATAACATCTGCATCATCGGTTTGATCTGTTACAAAAAAACCTGATTCAGTCAAAATGGTTATCATGCATTCCGCGTCAACCAAGTTTTTTGAACAACCTAAAGTAATTATTGAAACTTTAATATTAGAATTATCCTTGCCCATTAATAACCCCCTACCGCAAGGACTATTCTATACGATTTCAACGATTATTCAAATAGCGCGAAACCAGATCCGATCTAAATCCCCTGCCCAGAAGGAATTGATAGACTTTTCGATATTCGTCACGAGCAATTAATTCGTCATTCTTCTCTTCAAAATCAAACTTAAAACGTTCCTCAAGAATCTCTCGTATCAATACGTCGTCATCAACAAGACTCAACAGTAATCCAGAGACAACATCCGGCGAAACGCCCATTGCCAGCATTCGCTGTCGCAACTTAAGAGAGCCCTCCGCATGACGGCCTCGTCGCTTTGAGATAATATTGCGTCCAACTCTATGATCATCAATATAACGATCTTGAATTAATACATTAACGACATGATGCGCTAAATCTTCTTCGAAACCTTTGGAAACTAAATGCGCACAAACTCGACCGGATGACTTGAGCGAAATACCGATAAATCGGATTGCAGATGCCCTTGCAGCCGCGTATTGTTCATGATCGGATGCTATTTGATCAGAACACATCACACATCGATTCCGAGAATATCCGAATCATCCGAAGCTAACAACTCAGAATCATCTACCGCAGTCTCAATAAGAGGTACGTTACTTCGAATAAGTTGCTCAATTTCCTGCGCTAAATCGGGATGGTCTTTGAGATACTGCCTCGCATTGTCCTTGCCTTGGCCAATACGTTGTCCGTTATACGAGAACCAAGATCCGCTCTTATCCACCAGATCACGTTCTACCGCCACATCAAGAATACAGCCTTCCTTGGAAATACCCTCACCGTACATAATATCAAACTCAGCCTCTTTAAATGGCGGAGCCACTTTATTCTTCACTACCTTGACTCTGGTGTGATTGCCTATAATGTCGCCGCCGGATCTCAAACTCTCTGTACGCCTAACATCCAAGCGCACAGAAGAATAAAACTTCAACGCACGACCACCGGGCGTTGTCTCAGGGTTTCCAAACATTATACCGACCTTCTCGCGAAGTTGATTAATGAAAATACAAACGGTACTCGATTTACTAATCACACCGGCGAGCTTACGTAAAGCCTGAGACATAAGTCTGGCCTGTAACCCAACATGAGAATCGCCCATCTCACCATCAATCTCAGCCTTGGGCACAAGAGCGGCAACTGAATCAACAACAACGACATCAACAGCACCACTGCGAACCAGCGCTTCTGTGATCTCAAGAGCCTGTTCACCCGTATCCGGCTGAGAAACAATCAAATCATCCACATTAACGCCAATTCGCGCTGCATATGATGGATCTAGTGCATGCTCAGCATCTATAAATGCGGCAGTACCGCCGGCCTTCTGCGCCTCTGCAACAATATGCAATGCGACAGTGGTCTTACCGGATGATTCCGGACCATATATCTCAACAACGCGACCCTTCGGAATGCCTCCGATACCTAAGGCTATATCAAGTGTCAGTGCGCCGGTGGGAATGCATTCAATCTGAACATTCACACGCTCTCCGAGCTTCATGACCGCACCCTTGCCAAATTGTTTCTCAATCTGCAATAGCGCAGCGTCAAGTGCTCTTGCACGCTCAGAATCAAACTTCTGAGATACTTCTTGCTTAGACTTTCCGGAATTCTTGTCTGCTCTGGCCATATTGTCCTCCTAATCGAACATTCGTTCTCTATGCATCATTATATTAATAGCATTCCATAAAGTCAACTCAGATTGGAATTATATATTCGACAATCGACTCTAAAAACAGTGATTACACCACACGCTTAAATCGACGAGTCACTTTTCTGACAAACGCAGTCAATTCAGGCATTTTTAACAGCCACGCGATAGCCATGTAGATCCCGAGACCGACAACGCCCCTGACCGCGAGCCAAGTCAGTTGCATCAACTTTGCTTCCGGTTGATAATCTATGCCGTTCAGCAACCAAACAGAAAGGCCTAGCCCAACTAAACATACAAGACTCTTGAGAATAAATCTTGATAGTTCCCTCGGTCTAAGTTCCCGATTCTTGAAATAATAGACAACCAAAAACAAAGCACAGACAGAACCTGCCGTAATATATGAGACCGGAAGCAGAATCGGGCTCGGATTATCGCGCAGACCGATCAAAACCGTACACATCGTAATGGTAACCGCTAAACTAATCAGTCCTGAATAAAACGGGACTTTCGTCTTTCCGATGGCATAGAAAGCCTGGTTAAATATAAAGACAATTGTGTGTATGACTGTCGCTGCAGCGTATCCGGTCAACAACAGCGCCGTTATTTCTATGTGTTTATCGGTATAGACCGAACTCCATCTAAACGCCGCACGAACAATATCTGTAGGCATCAATATAAGAAAACCCATCATCGGTATGGTCATGAACAGAGCGCTCTTAAGACTCGACGACAGTAATTGCGATGCTTTATCGAAATTTTTCCCAGCAAAGTGTCCTGCTAATGACGGTAACATGACCGAACCGACACCTACCGCAAAAATACCGTAAGGTAACTGCCATAACGTATTCGCATTTTGAATTGGATTTTGAAGTGATGCATCAAACGCATCCGCGAAATATGAAAGAATGATACGATTCACCTGAATAATCGACGAAGACACAAGAATCGGAACAGCCATCCAAAAAAGCGATTTGAATCCGGGATCAGAAAGATTAAGAGAAAATCGAAATGACTTCAGGTAGTGTCGACCGACTATGGCCTGAAAACAAAAATATATAATTGCAGCACACATGACGCCCAAAACCGTCATATAAAGAGAGCGCACTGTATCGCCTGCAAATAGTGCAATCGAAATAACCACAAACGTGTTATATACAACCGGACCAAATGCCGTCGCAGTAAATTTCTTATATGCGTTTAATATGCCTATCGAAAAGGCCGCAAGCATCATGAAAAAGATTTGCGGGAAAAGAATGCGAGCCGAAGTAGAAGTCGCTTCAACAATACCTAATTTAAACTGTTTAGGGTATAGAATCGGGAAAATATTACCCACCAAAAGCATGGCCAACACAACAACGACACCCATGACAACAATGGCGGTGCTGATGAATATACTGACACTTCGGAATCCTTGCTTCTCATCTCCTGTTTTAATGGAACGCGCAAGAGACGGTGTAATAGCGGCAGAAATTGAACCGCCGACGAGTAAATTGAAAATGAAATCGGGTATCAAAAATGCTGTAGACCAGGATTCCCTAATTAATTCAGAAAACTGGTTCCCTACCAAAACATCTCTTAAAAAACCAGTCATCTTGGATAAAATCAATCCGATTATGACCAAAAACGTCGCCAACGCAATCCCCTGGTCAGAAGACTGCGTCGTCGAAGATTGAATATTCGATGAAGTGTGCTTATGAATCATAGTCCAAAAGCCTCTTTCGAATCATGTCAAAAGCATGTAATACAGAAACCTTGCGTACGCGCATACGATTACCACTCAAATGAATCTCAGAGACGATTGTTCCGTCTTTGTCTGCGAGAGCGAGATATACCAGACCGACCGGCTTATCCGTTGAATATGCCGAAGGACCGGCAATACCTGTAATGGACACGGAGATGTCCGTATTGAGCAAATTGCGGCATCCCTCAGCCATCTCGATGGCACATTCGCGACTGACGGAGCCCATATTTTCGAGAACATCCGAGGTCACGCCGAGTAGTTGTTGCTTGATACGATTGTCGTAAGCAACAACGCTGCCAATCAAAACCTTTGAAGAACCCGGTACATCGACAAACTCTCCGGAAGCCATACCGGCTGTACAACTTTCAGCAAACGAAAGTGTCAATTTCTTTTCGCTGAGCATATCGAATACAACCTCTTTAAGCGTGCGGTTACCAATCTCGTAGATATATTCGCCGAAGCGCTCTTTAAAGATCTCAATGACTGGTGAAATCAAATCTGTTGTATCATCTTTATCGAATTTTTGGGTAATTCGGAAGAGACACTCACCCTCAGACGCGTAAGGTGCTATGGTCGGATTGGTCTGGTTATCAATCAAATCACTAACTCGTTCTTCAGCTGTCGATTCTCCGATACCATAAAGACGAACATATTCGGTTCTGAATCGTACACTATTGTACTGTTCAAGCATCGGACGGACTTGTGTCGTAAACATCGGACGCATCTCCGACGGCGGACCGGGCAACAAAACAAGATACGCCTCGTGTTCATTGTTTTCAGCAGACGGAATCTGAGCCTTAAACATTGCACCGGGTGCCGTGCCGTTGGCATTTTGAAATACAATGGCATCTTCCGGAAGCATTGCCTGTTTTTTGTTGCTGACAGGCATATTACGGCATATACGACGATAGAACGACTTCATCGTATCTAAGCTCTCTTCATTCAGCACCAACTTCTTCCCGGCAACTTCCGCCGCAACAGCCATAGTAATATCATCACTAGTCGGCCCCAGGCCACCGGTCAGCAAGACCAAATCGCTACGAGATGCACTCAGGCGAATCTGTTCAGCCAATCGTTGCTGATTATCGCCGATGACGATTTGCCTGTAAGATGAAATACCCAGAGAGGCCAATTCTGAGGCCAGAAAATTGGCATTGGTGTTGACCACTTGACCCATTAATAGCTCTGTGCCGACACAAATGATCTCAGCGGAATAAATGACCGGATGATTCTTCATAAAAACATCTCCTTTACGACTGAGTCAGAGAAAGGTACGACTTGTAGGTGTTCTGTAAAAGCATAGCGATCGTCATCGGACCAACACCGCCCGGAACGGGCGTGATCGCACCTGCGACTTCGAATACTTCATCATATTTCACATCGCCGCGAACTTTATTATCCGGATCGCGATTAATACCGACATCGATGACTACCGCTCCCGGTTTCACAAAATCTTCAGTAACAAATCCACTTCGGCCAATAGCCGCGATGAGAATATCTGCCGTTCGACACAAAGCCTTCAAGTCTTTGGTCTTAGAGTGTGCTATGGTGACCGTCGCATTTTCAGCGAGCATCAACGCCGCCAAGGGCTTTCCAACGATGTTGCTTCTTCCGATAATGACGCAGTTTTTTCCGCTGATGTCGATGTTCATTTCCTTAAGCATCATCAAACATCCGAGCGGTGTGCACGAAACCAAGCAATCCCTGCCAATCGACAATAACCCTTTGTTCACGGGATGAAAACCGTCAACATCCTTCTTAGGATCAATTGCGTTAATGACAGAAAATTCATCCATGTGCTTAGGCAACGGCAATTGGCACAAAATACCATGAACACGGGGATCTTTATTCAGCGTCTCAATGAGTTCGATCAATTCCGCTTCAGTTGCAGTATCTTCCAGAGTATAAGAAAAGGAGACGATGCCAACTTCCTCACATGATTTTTTCTTATTGTTGACGTATATTGATGATGCCGGATCAGCGCCAACTTGAATGACCGCTAATCCCGGGAAGATGGCATTCGGATCATCGACTTTTTCACTTTTAATCAAATCAATGGATTGTTTGAGTCGCTCTCTAAAAACCTTAGAAATTTCTTTTCCGGATATAACTGTTGCTGCCATTATGAATCTCCTTTAGATTGTATTTCCAGCCACTGTGTCTGCGTAATAATTAGTCTTCTGGGCTTACTGCCTTCAAACGGGCCAATATATCCCTTGTCTTCCATTCGATCCACTAATCGGGCGGCTCTAGGATAACCGATATTCATTTTGCGTTGCAGGATTGAAACAGATGCGCATCCGGCATTAAGAACGATATCGACCGCTTGCGGTAATAGTTCATCCTCTTCACCATCGTTCTTATGTTGCGAAGATGATTGGTGTGCAGAAGCGGAAACGATTTGATCCGCGACTTCAGGATCATATGTGCTGTAATTTTGCGATTTTAAAAACTCGATAATGGACTCAACCTCACGGTCGGATACAAATGCACCCTGTCCGCGCTGTGGCTTGGCCATACTTTGCGGATAGTAAAGCATATCGCCTTTACCCAGAAGCTTTTCTGCGCCGCCCATATCAAGAATTGTTCTGCTGTCCACCTGCGAAGATACCGCAAATGCGATTCTGGATGGTATGTTGGCCTTGATTACACCCGTGATAACATCAACCGACGGACGTTGTGTCGCTATCAGAAGATGAATGCCGGCCGCACGCGCCATAGCAGTCAAACGTGCAATGGATTCTTCAACCTCTTTAGAAGCCACCTGCATCAAATCCGCAAGTTCATCGATGACTATTAAAATGAGCGGTATGGGTTCTTCGCCGTTCAGTTTCAGATATTCATTGTAGCCTTTATAATCGCGAACGCTCGTCTCTGCAAATAATGCATACCGACGAGTCATCTCTCCGACTGCCCAATTCAGAGTATTTGCCGCTTTTTTGGGATCCGTAACGACCGGAGCCAACAAATGCGGAATACCATTGTATATAGACAGCTCGACGACTTTGGGATCGATCATAATCAACTTAACTTGTTCCGGAGAAGCCTTGCAAAGAATGCTGATCAATATGGCATTAATACATACTGACTTACCGGAACCGGTCGCACCTGCAATCAATAAATGTGGCATCGTTGCCAAATCGCAGAAAATGGGATTTCCCGGTATATCTCTACCAAGTGCAACGGTAAGCGGCGATGTCTGCTTCCTAAAAGCAGTTGATTCTATAAGGCTTCGAAGCGTAACCGGCGATGTTTCCTTATTGGGGATTTCGATACCAATCGCCGACTTGCCCGGTATTGGCGCCTCGATGCGAACACCGACAGCGGCCATAGCCAAAGCCAGATCATCCGTCAAATTAACGATACGGCTCACCTTGATGCCCGGGCCGGGGCTCAATTCAAAACGCGTAATCGCTGGACCGTGTGTGACGTTCACAACTTTGGCATCGACACCAAAACTTGCAAGTGTATCAACCAACTTCTGTCCCTGTAGTGCCAATGCATTTTTGTTTGAACGAACCGATTCGGTATTGTTATCAGACTTAAGCAGCGATGTTGGTGCCGCCTTGAATTCTCTGGGTTTTTGATGTCTGACCGGCTGAGGCCTAGGCGAGGGCTGAACCGGATTATCTGAAGATGTATTGGATCGTTGAGACGTCACCTTTTTCGAGTTGGACTCGACAAAAGGCGAGCTAATATCCGGTTCCATTGAATCCTCTGGCCCTTCGGATATTGGTCTGCCATCGACACCGATACGATGAATATGTTGCGTATTGTAAAGACCTTCAACCACCGGAGCCTCTATTGGCAAATCAATAAACGTCGGTTCTTTTTCAGGACGCAAGAAATCCGGCCAGTCCGCATCAGATATCGGATGAGCGGTCGGTAACGGTTCGGTTGGTCCACCGATAAAATCCGTCTTGACTCTAGGACACTCGCTGTTTTCAAAAGAAGTATCCTCTAAAACCGCCGTATCAACATCAAAGGACAACGCTTTATCAACACCTTGAGAACGAGAACCCGCATCCATCGCATTTAAATCCACAAACCCATGCGAAGTTCGATGGTCAAGTTCTTCGAACGGTGAAACCGGCACATCGAAAACCGGAAGCGCTGATTCCCTTTGCGGTTCAGCGGGTACAGAATACACCATTGAGTCGGAAGCCTGCTGCGCTTTACTCTGACGAATGGCTTCGGATACGCGTCTCGTATTCTGACGAATGACCTCCGCCGTCTTAAATGCAGACTTCTTGAGCGAAACATTGAAAATAAGCACAAGCTGGGACAGAGTAAATGCCAACAGAATAATGAGCGCTCCGGGCTTTGCTGCAAGAAGCATCAAGCCGAGAGCAATACTTCCACCAATCAATCCGCCCGGCAACACCAAACTCTTCGGATCAGACTTCAGCATCGAAGGCGTAACACCGGACTGAAACAATATCGATAATGCCTTGGACGCGAGACTGTCATTCTTCGTCGCATCAATACTCAACGTCCTCAGAAACTCAATATCCAGTGTCCAAACAGCAAATATTGATGAAAGACATAGTAATAGAATCAACACGGAGCGTACGCGAATGGGTGCAACCCCTGCCCTTTTCTCCAAAAAATAATCTATGGATGCATAAATAAGTAACACCGGAACAGCGTATGCCGCCGACCCGATGAGGCCCATGCCAAACCCACGCAAATAATCACCCAGTACGCCGGTGGCGGAATGAGGCAAATAATACGCAAGTCCAAATATTATCGCGAAGGCAAAAAATACGATACCCGTGACTTCACGCTTATAATTTACGGGTGTTGATTCACTCAAAGATTCAGCCTCCTAGCTGCTTTAAGAATCGCAACAACGGTCTTGGCATCCGAGATTGTGCCGGAATCGATCATGGCAAGCACATCAGAAAGAGGGTACTTCACAACATAAACAATCTCACCGTCATCGGGATCTGTCGGACCCTGTCTCAATCCGGTCGCCATGTATAAGTATAGCACTTCGGAGCAATATCCGGGTGAAGGAAGTATCTCGCCGAGATCATCAATTTTATCCGCTAACAGACCGGTTTCCTCACGCAATTCGCGCTCGGCACAGTCTTTCGGGTTTTCATTTATTTCAAGCTTTCCGGCAGGAATTTCAATCAGAACTTTATCAAAAGGCGAACGGAATTGTCTGACAAGGTAGACATTCTGTTGATCATCGATTGGAACAATTGCCGCACCTCCGTTGTGTCTGACAATCTCGCGTTTTGCCGCACGTCCATCGCTTAATGCGACATCCATCACTTCAGCCGAGAATACGCGCCCTGAAAAGACAGTCGTTGAATCTGTTGTTGTTTCTAGTAAAGCATCGTCTCCGAATACTTTAGCCACTTTTGAGCGAGAAAGTTCATCAAGAAAATCCAAATTATTCGCTAACATATTGTGATTTGCTAAGTCTTGCGAAGATTCGTTTCTTTGACCGCAAGAGCATCGCACCTTTCATTATATTTATGACCTGAGTGCCCTTTCACCTTGATCCATTCGATATCGTGTTGCTCGGAAAGAACATCAAGTTGCTGCCATAAGTCAATATTGCTGACGGTCTGTCGTGTTGAGTTTTTCCATCCGTTTTTTTTCCACGACTCAATCCATCCGTTTGTAAATGCATTCACAAGATATGCACTGTCACTGTGCAGCCGAACCCGACAGGGCTTCTTCAGTTGCTTGAGCGCCTCAATTGCCGCAATCATTTCCATGCGATTATTTGTGGTCAACACATCACCGCCGGAAATTTCTTTCTCAATATTCCCGAAAATAATTACCGCAGCCCAGCCTCCCGGGCCGGGATTACCCGAGCACGAGCCGTCAGTGTAAACGTCTACCACCGGTCGAGAATTCACGCATCGCCTCCGGACATTTTCTTAGATTTTGAGTCCGATGCAAAAATGGCCTCTTCAACTGCCGTTCGTAAACCAAATTTTTCGAGCGCGACCACGCCTTCAATCGTTGTCCCGCCGGGCGAGCAAACCTGATCTTTGAGAACCGCCGGATGCATGCCTGTCTCAAGCATCATTCTGCCCGAACCCATCACTGTCATCGCAGCAATCTCATATGCTGCTTTCCTGGTAATCCCCAGTCTCACTGCCGCATCCGCCATCGCCTCGATAAAGACCATGACATATGCCGGGCCGGTTGCAGAAACGCAACCAATGGCATCCAGGGTTTTCTCATCACAAGGAACGACTAAGCCACAGGTCTTAAAAAGATTGAGCACAAATAATTCTTGCTCCGGAGCAACACCATCAAAGCAAATGGCACTGACACCTGCACCGACAAGAGCAGGCGTATTTGGCATGACACGAACGATTGGATTGCCTTTATGCACTAAATGAATAATGCGTGATACTGAAACAGACGCCGCGATAGAAATAATAACGGTGTCGCCGGGCAGTTTATGCGAAAAACTATCGACTGTCCGGTCAAAAACTTGCGGCTTCACCGCAATTAATATGTAATCCGCACGATCAATCGCCTCGACCGCACTGGCGCATGCGACACAACCGGTCTTTTGCGCAAATATTTTCATTTTATCTTGGTCTAAGTCATAGATTCGAATCTGATCTGGTTTAAGTAAACCCTTTCGTAAAAATCCCCCTACCAGTGCCTGTCCCATGTTGCCGATACCGATAACCGAAAAGACCACGTTCGTATCCTCCTTTTGTCTGATAACAGAGCAAAATCTTCCAAAGAAAATCATATCATTCAACTTGACACGATGCAAACCGTCTATTACACTAATCAATGTTCGAATTTCAAAACTTCTGAACATAGGGGAGTGGCTCAATGGTAGAGCAGCGGTCTCCAAAACCGCTGGTTGCGTGTTCGAATCGCGTCTCCCCTGCCAAACAAAAGTCCCGAGGCTATATGGCTTCGGGACTTTTTGTTTTTTTATGAAATGGAGGAAATGCTCAACGTGTCCTATAAGTTGTTTAACTTCTTATCCAAAAGTTCTCGAATGATATCTATATCGGCAGTATTCTTTAATGCTCTGACACAGGCTCCGAATATTGCTTGCTTAGCCTGAACTTTGCCGTTTTTATAGTCTTCGAGTGCTTTTGAATTTTCCAATAGAACCGTATCCATTATTTTTTCTATGGTTGCCGTATCTACCTTGGCATCAAGCGCATTTTCCTTGCAGTACGCTACAGGATCTACACCCTTTTCGATGACCGCCGATAATATTTTCTTGCCGCTCATTCTATTGATCGTTCCTCTGACAACCATATTGATTATTGCTGCAAGATCCTCCGCATTCACTTCCAGATCATTCAACAATTTACCGTTTTTGCGAAGAATACCGGCACAATCCGTCAATATCCATCCGGATGCATTTTTTGCATCACAACCAAGCGCCACAACATCATCCAACAATGTACTGGCAATATGGTTATGAATGAGCACGTCAATTTCTTTATCCGATATTCCTGCTTCTCTGTAAGCGTCTGATTTTTCGTCAATCGCCACAGGCATTTGGGCTTTTATCGCTTTCAACCATTCATCATCAATGATGATCGGCATTAGATTGGGATCCGGGAAGTAACGATAGTCTGCCGCGGTTTCTTTGTTGCGCATAGCAAATGTCTTACCGCTGAGGTCGTCATAACGCCTTGTTTCCTGAACTAATTCTTCTGTCTCAAATTCAATGGCATCCATATGACGCTGAACCTCATAACGGATTGCTTTTTCGATCGCCTCGAAAGAAGCCATATTCTTAATCTCTGAACGAATACCAAACTCCGTGCTACCTTCCGGACGAACGGAAATGTTGACGTCACAACGCATTGCGCCTTCTTCACATTCTGAGATACCTGCGGAACGGAGCATGGTTTTTAATTTGTTGAGGTAAGTTATTACTTCTTCTACATTTCGAAAATCCGGCTCTGTAACAACCTCAATCAAAGGTACGCTGGTGCGGTTATTATCAATGTACGAGGCCTTGCCTGCATGGACCAGTTTACCCGCATCCTCTTCCATATGAATCCGATTAATATGAATATCTCTTTCTCCGTTGGACGTCTTAAGAGTGACACATCCATTCGTACAGATCGGGTGGTTGAACTGTGTAATCTGATAGGCACAAGGAAGGTCCGGATAATAATAATTCTTCTTATCAAATGTAGTATATCTACTAATTTCGCAGTTGAGCATAAGCCCTGCTGTAACGGCAAGTTCTACGACCTTCTTATTCATCACAGGCAACATTCCGGGCATACCGCTACAAGCCGGGCATACACAATCATTGGGTTCCTTGGCTGCGGAATGTCCTCCACATGAGCAGAATATTTTCGATTCGGTGCTAAGTTCTACGTGGGTCTCAAGGCCAATAACCATTTCATAATTCATCGTTATTCACCTACTCTTTCCGTACATCTTGCGAGATCAAGCAGAACACTTTCGCTAAAATGCTTACCCATCAGCTGAATTTTGCCGCTTACCAGCGCCGGGATTCCAATCAGGTTCGCGATGGAAGTAAATACGCTTTCTTTGAAAACTATTTCAAAGGCTTCGCTTATATCATAAGCTTTATATTCTGTCTGACTGCAAACCGGTGTAAGAACTGCATCGTAACGCTTCATCAGTTCCTCGAACTTCTCTGCGACCACACGACGAACCTTAAGAGATTTGCCGTAGCAGTCATCGTAACGGTCCTTGGATAACACATCAGAACCATAAAGAATGACCGACTTTGTTAAAAAATTAAAACCTTCAGTTCTAGAATTTGTATATAGCTCATCAATGGTCTTATATTCTGCCGCACGATAACCATACTTCACGCCATCGTAACGAGATACGTTGTTACAGGTCTCCGCTGTCATGAGAATTTGCCATGTTATGTTAGCAAGATCAAATAGATCACAAGAAATCTCTTCAACGACAACACCACTCCGGCGAAGCGTTTCTGCAAATGCATTCACACGCTCACGTGTCTTATCATCAACATTATCCAGAAGTTCCTTAATGATACATACTCTTTTACCGGCAACAACGTCGGTACTGTAGTCATAAGTTGCTCCCTTAAGGCTGGTTCCATCCTTTTCATCATGTCCGCTGATGACTTCCATAATCTCACTGACACCTTCGACATTGCCGGCATATACGCCCATTTGCTCTCCGGAAGCCGCACCGGAAATAATGCCGTATCGTGAGACAGTTCCGTAAGTCGGCTTCAGGAAATCGACACCGGACAACGCCGCTGCACGTCTTGGTGCGCCATTAACATCCACACCAAGGGCAGCCTTAACTTCACCCATAGCAACCAGGCTGGCAGCCGCACCTTTTAGGTCCTCTTCTTTTTCTGCATAGTAAGAAAATTCACCGACAAGATCCAGGCCAAACTCGCCTACATGCGTCTTTCCTGAAACAACATAACCCTTGCACTCAAGACGTGTAACTGCTTCAGCACTAAACAGCGGTATATAACCTTCTAAAATACGAGAGCCTGCTGCAGACTGAACGCCCTTAACCAAGATGGTATCATCAACGGCTATGGTTCCCTTTTCAGACAAATGTACTGTATATTCTTTCATTCGACGCACCTCACTTTACAAGTCTTGGCACTTGCCAACTGTCTTCACTACGCTCCGGCGCGCTTTCAAGGAGACTCTCCCTTTTAAACGGCTGTTTTCTTTCATCTTCACGAAGGACGTTGGTCATCGGCATGACATGAATCATCTCATCAACATTTTCCGTATCGATCTTTTTCAGCGCTTCTTCATGAACCTTCATCATCCCGAAAATGTTCTGCATATTATTCTCTTCAGTTTCTGTTAATGATAACTGGTTCAACTGTTGCGCATTGGAGAACGTAGAACGCTTTTCACTGCGTCCCTTACTTCCTGCTACAGGTACTGCACGAGAAGCAAGTGAATTGCTACTGCCCAAAAGATGGACATCTTCTAACTGCTGAGTAGTCACCTCACTCGGAGCTCCAAGCAAGAGATCCTGTGCATTACCATTCAGCGGGAATGCAATCACTTCCAGAATTTTTTCTTCATCTGTCAGAAGCATAACCATACGATCTATTCCGGGTGCCATACCGGCATGTGGTGGAGCACCAAACT
>DUPM01000089.1 GCA_012838315.1 Clostridiaceae bacterium | reverse complement strand
CCATTAAACCCGCCAGGAAAGTCATGGAATGCCACTTGCTTATGTCTTCTACGATTCATCTGCCGCTCCTAGTGCAAGGTTTTTCTAAGATTTCGAGCTTTTCTCATGCACTAATTTCACCATTAATTTCCCTGTAACGTCCTGTTTTTAATGCTTTTCAGGTTGCGCAGTAGTCCCTATTTTAAGAAAAATGATGCGCCCCGTGGCAATTACTCAAATGCCAGCATATTTCCAAGTACGATGCTGAAGCCTAGAGATTTGTACAATTCGATATCGCAATCCGCACAACCGACGGTCAGGGAACGGACACCGTTTTCACTGTATGCGAATTGCACCAGTTCTCGCGCAATACCATCAAGTAGCTCCATGTTCTGCTCGGGACAGTCTCATTTTGATATGAGGAATTTCATCTTCCGGATACTCGTCTGAGATTGGAACGAACCCTTGCTTTTCATAGAACGCTGAGGCCCTTTTTTGCGCGCTGATCACAATCGTATCCGCCCCAAAATAATCTCGCGCGACTTTGATTCCTTCCGCAACAATTCTGCTCCCAAGCCCGCACAGATGCTTTTTCGCGATGATTCTGCCGAGAGAAACCTCGTCAAATTTGGTATTGCATGGCAAAACGCGCAGATACGCGAGGATCATTCCGTCTTCCTTCAAAAACACGTGTACCGCGGATCGATCATAGTCGTCAACATCCTGGTAGACGCATTGTTGCTCCACAATAAAAACCGCTTCCCGCAACTGATAAATTTCAAACAGTTCCGTGACCGTCAGGTCGTTGAATTTTCGAACAATTAATTCCATGCTTTTCGCTCCGTTACATAGTATGAATTATACTTTGCTCCGTCGTGTCCGATAAGGGTCTCTTTTGACAATCGAAATCCCAGGCTTTCCAATGCCAAGATGCGTTCACCGGCATCCGCGATCGCCTTGGTCGCGATCTTGTCGCACGCAAACAACTCTTCCGCTCCGGGGATAATGATACTTAAAATGCTCTCAATATGATCTTTCGTTTCATAGTCACTCCGAAGATCCAGTCTGAGTAATCCGCAGTTCGAAAAATAATCTCCCGCGCTCCGGTTGAAAAGTTCTATAGTACCGATCACGACCGCATTTTCCTTGTCCTCAATCGCCCAGCGTACAAAAAACTGCTGCCGATAGGAATAATCCCAGAAACCGATTGCCTTTCTCATCCGTTCCATTGTGTCGTAATGAAAATCGTCTCCGTTGCAATTGTCGGAATTGAAGAATGGAACCGCCTTTTCATCCGAATATACTTTTAATAAATCATCGGCGTCTTTCTCTCCGCGGATTGCCCGCAAGATGAACCGGTCATTTTCCAGAACCGGTATTTCCGAATACACATTTTTTATCATCATTGTTTGCTCCTCCCGGGTATCATACAATCTCCTTTTCCTCAGCAGCAGTCTGCTTGCGCGGCGACTTGACTCCGTGGTCCGCGTGATTGACAGCCTCATCGTTCATTTGAATGAAATTTTCAATAAACACTCGTCAAACCCTTGACGGATACTGTGCACGACCTCGACTTCAACAGGCGTCTCGAAAACCGCTTCAAACAACTTCTTGTTGTACCCGGCGGTACAATGGCACCATGTCAGGGACTCGGAGACCTTTGCAACTTCCAGCATCGGACACTCGCAGGTCAGTATTTGGGTGAAGAGCCGCTCGCCTTCAATATACCAGCCCGCGCCCCGTTCATTGACCGCCTGCACAAACCGTTTCAAGTCCCGGCCCGCCGAAACATAAAGTTCCTTCATAACTCCGGCTATCTCTTCCAGCCGGCCGTTTTCGTTGCAGTGGCAATTCCGGCGAATCGCTTTCACCGTTTCCTCGTCAAAGGTGTTCTCAAGAAGCGCGGACATGTTCTCAACCCACTCGGCGCGTTCCGCCGGTGTAGAAAGATTCGTCAGGGGGAGTTCGGACATGATCTTCTCCGCCATCTCTTCGGACACCGTCATCCGAAGGCTGTGCTTGAGGCGCGCCAATTCATCCGCCTCTAATGTCGGTGAAACGTGCTCCGGCATGGAAAAATGATCCAATTCTGTCACCTCTCAGCCTCTTCTACTTATGTCGATCATTATATTCGTAGAACATCTCATCCAACAGTTTCTCATATTTTTCATCGTTTCCGCGCGACGCTTTCATCAAGGTTCCTGCATGTTTGAACATCAATTTGAAGTACACCCAATCTCCCATATCATCGAATTTTCTCGTCGAATTGATCAGATAATTCTTCTCTAAAACGCCGTATTTCTTTCCCTGAGCCTTTCCCAATTTCTTCAGCCGCTTGGCGGTTTCAACATCTTCCATCGCTCTCTTTTCAACAAAGCCGCCAATTGCCTCGAAGGTAGCTTTTCGAGCCCAAAACATGCCGCAGTACAACCCGGTAACGGCAAATCCGATCCGGATCATCCAGTCATTGAGCCGCAAGGGAAACGAATACCGTTCAAACCGGATCTTTGATCCGCCGCCGATATATTTTCCGTTTTCCAGTAATCCGCAGGCCTCCGATATGGTCCCTTTCGTCATTCGGTTGTCACAGTCGATCGTAAGGATCACGTTTCCCCGGGCGGCGTCGATGCCGGCATTTCTCACTCTCGCGATGCATCGGTCTTCATTTTTAACCACTCGCGCTCCGTTTTCCAGCGCAATCGGCTCGGTCCTGTCCGTACATCGGTTGCACACGATGATGATTTCGACATTCCCTTCGAACGCGTCGGCGGCTTCCCGGATCGACAGGATACAACGTTTTACATATTTTTCTTCATTATGAGCCGGTACGATTACCGAGACATCGACCTCATCTTCGATGGGTCTATCTTTAATGATTCCGGAATCATTTTCTCTTTTCACTTCTTCTGTCATGAAAACCTCTGTGTACCGACTCATTTACAAACGTCGAACCTTATCAATCCCTCACGCCATATCAGGAGCTGATTCTCATACATTATTTACATCAAATTGCCGGGCGACATCTTTTGCTTGGAATCAATAATAGCTGAATCGTCGTCGCGATTTGCTGATGTAAGTGAAGCGTTAATACTTTGAAAACCTTTTCGTCGTTCTTGTGTATTATGATATAAGGATCACTGGACACGGAGGGATTGTTTTTTGTCGAAGAACAGAATTCTCGTTGTTGAGGATGATCCGGCTATATCGGACGGAATTGCCGTTAACCTTTTATACTCCGGCTACGATCATGTTTTGTTCAGAGACGGAAACGAGGCGGCGCAGGCGCTTTTACAAGATCATTCCTTTGATCTTGCGCTTCTGGACATCATGCTTCCGGGGTTGGACGGATTTGCACTTTTTGAGCACGTTAAGAAGTACGACATCCCCGTCATATTTATCACGGCCAAGACCGATTCCGCTTCCGAGATCAAAGGTCTTCTGAATGGCGCGGAGGACTATATCGTCAAGCCATTTGATGTGATGACGCTTTTGGTTCGCATCGAAAAAGTGCTCGACAGGGCGGGAAAACTGGATCAGATCCTTCGCTTTTCTAACATCACTATCGACCTTCAGGAGCATACCGTCCGCAGAGACGAAGCAGAAATACTTTTGAAACCCATGGAATTTGAGGTATTGGTCTTGCTTGTCCGGCACAAGAACCGGACGATCCCGCGCGACAAGATACTCAACGAGATCTGGGGCACGGACTTTTTTGGTGATACACGAACCGTCGATGTGCATATCGCAAATATCAGAAAGAAACTCGGCGTGGACGGACTGATCAAGACGATCCCCAAATACGGATATCGGTTGGAGGGCTGATCGATGCGATTATCAAAAAAAGTATCCCTCATCAGCATTGCGGTCTTGCTTCTGGTCGTTGTTGTCATCGGCACAGTGCTCTTGAGTTACGCCAAGAGCCAAATTATCGAGCACACGATCGAACAGGCCAAAGCGGAGCATCGGAACCTCAACACCTCGTTTGCGGAAATGACTGCGTATTATTTGGCCGACGAGGATAGTCCGGCCGTTCAACGAACGCTGGTAATCTATTGCTTTTCGCGTTTTGCCACGGATACATCCGTTTTGATACAAGGCGAAGAGACGCTGTATGCAAGAACCGCATTGGATTCCGCTCAATTGTTGCCGCTTCAGATTGGGGAGGAGCAAAAGGTTTTTTCGGGAGAAGTCGAGGGCCGAAACATCCTTCTGGTCGGCCAAATAGTGTCCCTCAATGACAGTTATTACAGCGTCTACCGGGTCGAGGATATCACGTATATTTATAACAACATCCAGCAGATGATTGTTCGCTTCATACTGATCGGCATCGCCGGACTGTTCATCGGTACATTGCTGATCCTTCTGCTGGTGCACCGATTGACCAAGCCTCTTTTAATGTTGAAAGAAGCCAGCGCCCAAATCGCGCGGGGAGATTATAATATCCGTGCTGATATACATACCAGAGATGAAGTTGGCGAGCTCGCGCAAGATTTTAACGCGATGGCGGATGCCGTTCAATCGCATATCGACAAGCTGACCGACATGAACGAGCGGCAGAGCCTTTTCATCAGCGGTCTTACACACGAGTATAAAACGCCGATGACTTCGATCCTTCTTCATAGTGAAACCCTTCTTACCGCGGATCTGGACAAGAAATCGACGGAAAATTCGCTGGCACACATCTACGACCAGTGCCGATTTCTGGAGCAATTGACGCATAAAATGCTCTCCTTGCTGGTCTTGGAAAGAGAAATTACGCCGCAAAAAATATCTCTTCCCGACTTACTCGAAGACGTTTCTCAAAACTGCTTTCAAACCCTTATGGATCATGGAACGCCGCTTACGATCCGGTGCGAGGCGGACTCTGTTACCGGGGATTATGATCTGATCAAATCCCTCCTGATCAATCTGATCGATAACGCCTCAAAGGCATCCGAACCCGGACAGCACATCCATCTACGCGCTTATAAACAGACAATCGAGGTATCGGACAACGGTGTCGGCATCCCGGAAGATAGTCTCCCTTTTGTTTTCGATCCGTTTTACATGTCCGATTCTTCGCGCAGTAAAAAGGGTGGCGGGAGCGGCTTGGGTCTGGCGATCGCGCGACGCATTGCGGAGGCGCACGGCGCAGAACTTCTAATCGAAAGCAAGCCGGGAGAAGGAACGACCGTTCGGCTGATCATGCGGTAGACAAATCTATCATTGCGTATGGGTCATCGAAAAGCTTCCTCACCGAGCTTTTCTCTAAGCCGGTCAACCAATGGCCGCGTTAATCAATCGCTAATCTTTTGATGATGTTTTCGAGCGAGCCTTGACGGATAATATGGAAAACCCATAAGAGAGGTCGGATCAGATAATGAAAAAATTGACTTCCTTCACGTTGGCATTCGTACTTGCTACGGCGATCTTGTCGGGATGCCGGAAAACACCCGACAGCCCTTTTGTGATCCCAAAGGACAACAGTAATCTGATCAGTCAGGCAATGAACAACCCGGATTCCAAAACCTTGGCGGAGATGGTCAATGCGCCGGAGAAACTTGTGCTTTCAAAGACCGATGGCAGCGGAACCGTTACGGTAAATGCCGATGCTGAAATTGTCATTCCCGTTTCTTCGGGAATTTCAACGATGACTGTTGCCAAACGCTCTTTTACTCAGGCCGAAGCGGACACGATTCTTTCATATTTTATCGAAGACAAGGCGTTTGCTTCAACTGTCGACGGATATACTGAAGAAGAGCGTCAACTGATGGATTTTTATGATCTTCTTTCCAGAGAAACCGACCCGGACTTGAAGGCGCAATTACAAGCAAGCATCGATAAATTTGAATCGGCCGGAATCAAAGTTCCCGACGCAAACGAAGTCCTTCCCGCTAGTAAAACATTCGCAGCAGACAAGGCAAGCGGAGCGGAGACGATTCGCGGATATGCCGGAGACAATGACCATTCCCATTATCTGTCAATTATCAACGCTTCGGAAACCAACATTCATAAGGTTTTTTATTCCATGGAGAAAAACGGATACGCGACAAGCTCCGGATACTACTGGTATGAAAAAGATATCGAAAATGCGGAAAAGGTCGGAAACGACCCCGATGAGCTCCGGCAAATCCCGCTGGAGATTACTCCTGAAAATGCGGCGGAGCAAGCTCAGCACGTGATCGATGCGCTTGGAATTTCGAATATGACGCTGTACTCCTGCGATGAAGTATGGGGCGGTGCGCATCTTATGAACGGGTCATCCGACTACTCGATGCATCACGGATATATGGTTCGATTCGTACGGTCG
Organism: Clostridiaceae bacterium; assembly: GCA_012838315.1. Classification (GTDB taxonomy): domain Bacteria; phylum Bacillota; class Clostridia; order Saccharofermentanales; family Saccharofermentanaceae; genus DUPM01. The sequence continues at coordinate 290 of DUPM01000089.1, read as the reverse complement.
GTCGGCGGCATCCCGATAATTTATACCGAAAGCAATATTCCCGAAGGCTATCAGGGTGATTACGAGGACCCGAATGACCTGTATTTCGCCGCATGGCCTTACGAGGAAATCCATATTGTTATTGATGGTTCCGGTATCGTGGAGTTCGTATGGCAATCGCCGTATGAGGTGGTTGAAACGGTAACAAATACCACCGCAGTGAAGCCGTTTGCCGAGATCAAGGATATTTTCGAGCGAATGATATTGGTTACCAACGCTACCGGGGCAGATGATGCGGTAGAAATCACTAT
>DUPM01000088.1 GCA_012838315.1 Clostridiaceae bacterium | reverse complement strand
TTTGCTTGAAGTACAGCTTTGTCACGAATCAGGTTCTGAAACGTAATGATTACTGCTTTCTTCATTGTGAAGTTATATTCTCACAGTCTCATTCGATTGGCGCTTCAAATAAAGAGAAATCATCTGTTGCAATATCTGCGTGAAATAATTACAGGATTGCATCAGAATATCAAAATAGCAATTGACAAGAAACGAATACTGACATAAAATACAACATGCTGTTGATTATCTCAGTAGCTTATGCGCCCGTAGCTCAACTGGATAGAGTGTCTGACTACGGATCAGAAGGTTGTGGATTCGATCTCTGCCGGGCGCGCCAAGAAAGATCTTGCAAGTCATCTTGCGAGATCTTTTTATATTTATGAAAGTAGATTGACACTGCTGCTCGGTTCGTGGTCGATTATTGGATTTTTTGCTATGAGAATCAGTTTGTTCTGGCATCTTCAGTGAACCAAGTCTTTGTGCACAATATGATCATTTCGAGTATAATGAAATGGATCAAATGCAGATATTTGGGAGGTTTCTTATGAAAAAGTTGCTGATTGTTGTGGATTACCAGAATGATTTTGTTGATGGCGCTTTGGGTTTCCCGGGTGCAGCCGATATTTTTCCTGCCATTAGAAAGAAAGTTATCGCATACAAAAATGAAGGGCATACTGTCGTGTTTACAAAGGATACGCATGTGCCGGAATATCTCGATACGCAAGAAGGGCGAAATCTACCCATCATTCATTGTGTTAAAGGGACTCAGGGGCATGAGCTTTATGGTGATTTGGAGGTCTTGAGCGAGGGGAGCAAAGTGTTCGAAAAAAATACATTCGGATCGGATTTGCTCTTTGACTACTTGAGATCCGAGACATTTGAGTCTGTAGAGCTTGTTGGATTAGTCAGTAATATCTGTGTTCTTTCAAATGCGGTACTTGCAAAGACGGCCTCGCCTGAGACGCCAATTATCGTTGACGCACTTAGTACGGCAGGTAACGATCCCGAATTGCATGAAAAGGCGCTGGATGTTCTTAAGGGGATACAGGTTCAGGTGATTAATCGGTAGTTATTTATAGATTAGTTGGATCAGCATCTTTCAGTGATACGTCGCAGTCATTGAGTGCTTCGAAGCACTTTTGGCAACGGTTTTTGGCGTTTACAAGTATTGAATAAGTGTGTTACAATTGCTATTCGGTAAATCAACTTATAGCAATCGGAGGATAATTAATCATGGCCGCAACAATAGAAAAGAAAGACAACAATACCGTCGTACTGACAATGGAGGCAACTCAAGAGGAGTTTGCAGCGGCAGTGCAAAAGTCCTTTCAAAAAAATAAAAATCGTTTTCAGATTCCGGGCTTCCGTAAAGGCAAAGCACCGTTTCAGATGGTTAAGAAATACTATGGCGAGGGCGCGCTTTATGATGATGCTATTGATTTCATCATCAATGAAGCATACGGCGAAGCTATTCGCGAGCATGATCTTGAGGTCGTTTCCCGTCCGGAGCTCGATATTCTTGAAATTGGCGAAGACAAGGGAATGAAGTACACCTTGACAGTCACTGTCAAGCCCGAAGTAAAGCTTGGTCAATACGAGGGTGTTGAGGCACCTTATCACTATCACGAGCCGTCCCAAGAAGACATTGACGCGGAGCTTGAAAAGATTCGCGAGCGTCATTCCAGAATGGTTTCGGTTGAGGATCGTGCCGTCGCAGATGGGGATATCGTAACAATCGATTATGAAGGATTTGTTGACGGTGTTGCTTTCGATGGCGGTAAAGCGGAAGGCCATGAATTGACAATCGGTTCGAACAGCTTTATTCCAGGATTTGAAGAGCAAGTCATCGGACACAGCATTGATGAGTCTTTTCCGATTACAGTTCAGTTTCCTGAAGAGTATCACAGTGAGGATCTGAAGGGTAAGGATGCAACTTTCCAGATTAAGATTCACGCGATCAAAGTCAAAGAATTGCCGGAAGTGGATGATGAATTTGTTAAGGACGTCAGCGAGTTCGATACTCTTGAAGAATATCGTAAAGATCTTTTGGACAAAAAGATTGAGCAAGCAAAGGCACGTGCCGATGCGGAGTTCCAGAACTCTGTTGTTCAAGTTGTTTGTGAGAATTCAGACGTGGACGTTCCGGATTGCATGATTGACACGGAAGCAGACGAGATGATTCGCGAGCAATCAACGCGAATGCAACAACAGGGTATTGAGCTTTCTCAATATCTCCAGTACATCGGACAAAGCATGGACGATTTCAAAAACACCATGAAGCCTTCTGCAAAGACTCGAGTTCTTGGGAATCTTGTTATCGAAGCTGTTGGCAAGGCAATGGACATTCAAGTGACTGATGAGGATGTCGATCAGGAAATTGATAACATAGCGAAGCAGTACAACATGCCAAAGGAAGACCTCGCAGCTCGTATTGCTTCGAATGACAGTTTTATTCGCGAGAGCATTATGGGACGTAAGACCGTTGAAGCGATGACTGCGAGTGCCAAAAAGGTTGATGCACATTGCGATCATGATCATGGACATGCTGATGAATCTCCAAAGAAGAAGGCAACCAAGACAGCGAAAAAGAAAACAGAGGGCAAGGCTGAAGACTCTGAGGCATAATGACTGGTTACTTTGTTGGTTTTGAAATGGTTTCCGTTCAAAAGTTTTATGAGTGCAATTAACTCTTAATAATTTCTTATCATAGATACGTTGAACCATTATGCATCTTCGGGTAACATGGGTATAGCAGAAATACTGCGAGGCTTCTTATAAGAAGCCTCGTTTCGTCTGTAAGGAGAATTATTAATGAGTGACGATAAGAACAAGAACGATTTGAATCGCAACAAGTCCAAGGATGGATCGCCGACGATTGTGCGCTGTTCCTTTTGTGGCAAGTCTGAACACGAAGTTTCACGCTTATTCGCCGGGCCGTCGGTCTTTATTTGCAACGAGTGTATTTCTCTATGTGATACGTTGTTGGCAGATGATGAAGAATACTCTCACATCCGCAGCAGCAATATCAAGATGGATCATGTTCCGACACCTGAAGAACTGAAAAATTCTCTGGACCAGTATGTCATCGGACAAGATCACGCAAAGAAGGCGCTGTCCGTTGCAGTTTACAATCACTATAAACGCATATATTCGAAGCCGTCAGTCGATGATGACATTGAACTGACCAAGAGCAACATTCTTTTGGTTGGACCGACCGGTTGCGGTAAAACCCTTTTGGCACAGACCTTGGCCAAAATTCTTCACGTTCCGTTTGCAGTTGCGGATGCTACAACGCTCACGGAGGCGGGATATGTTGGAGAAGACGTTGAGAACATTCTTCTCAAGTTAATTCAGAGCGCGGATTACGATATCGAACAAGCTCAAAAAGGAATAGTCTATATCGATGAAATTGATAAGATTACCCGCAAGTCTGAAAATCCATCAATCACGCGAGATGTCAGTGGCGAAGGTGTTCAGCAGGCTCTGCTGAAGATATTGGAGAGTACGGTTGCAAGTGTTCCGCCGCAGGGTGGCAGAAAGCATCCGAATCAAGAACTGATACAAATTGATACGACGAATATATTGTTTATTTGCGGTGGTGCTTTTGATGGCATTGAGAAAATTATTGAGACGCGCGTCGGTAAGAAATCATTCGGATTCGGTGCTGATGTTCAGTCGAAAATTAACAAAGAACAATCCGGATTACTTAAGTATTTGTTGCCTCAAGATTTGGTCAAGTATGGATTGATTCCGGAATTTGTCGGTCGTGTGCCGGTATCCGTTACACTTGAAGGATTAAATCGTGAAGCGCTGGTTCGTGTGCTTAAAGAGCCGAAAAACGCTTTGCTTAAGCAGTACTGGAAAATATTGGAGATGGACGGTGTTGAATTGGTCTTTACGGATGATGCTGTAGAGGCAATTGCTGAACTCGCTGTTGAGCGTAATACCGGTGCCAGAGGCCTCCGCGCAATTCTCGAAGATATTATGTTGGATATTATGTACGAGATTCCTTCAAGGAGTGACGTTGTGAAGTGTATTATTGAAAAGGATAGTGTCACCGACAAGAAGCCTCCGGAACTTATTTTAGAGACGAAGGGCAAAAAGAAGTCACGTCCTTCTGCGAGTTCGAACATCGGGGCTTAGTTCGGTTGAACTTTGCCTTTGAGTGAGGAGAAGGAAATGAGCCGAATGATTCGGGATGAAATCAGATTCATGAGGGCGGTTTTATCCAAAGGGGAATCCGAGTATTCCTCTCATAGTGAGTACCAGAGGCGTGCGGCTATTGAGGCGGCGCGCCTTTTGGATCGAATTCGATTTTTTCAGCATGAACGATTGATTCATTTATTAGTGACTATTTTATTTGCATTAATGTTTTTTCTTTCTTTTTGCGTTATGCTCTTTGTGACAGAGTGGTTTCTGATTGTCATTAATGTGTTAATGCTGTCACTTCTTGTGCCGTATATCTTTCACTACTATACTCTGGAAAATGGTGTCCAGACACTTTATGGGATATATGATGAATTGCTGAGAATCGCGGAGGATACACATGCCTAAGTACTATATTTGTCTTGATATTGGTGGGACTAAGGTCCTAGGTGCAATTTTCGACAGTGAACTCAAGATCGTTCATCGTTATAAAAAAAAGACGAAGGCGAGCGAAGGAATCAAGAATGTCGAAGATACAATTATCAGTGTCGTTGAGACTCTTCTCAAAGAGTTTAATATCGATATTTCTGACGTGATCGCAGTGTCAGCCGGTGCCCCCGGCATTATTAACAACGATACCGGAGTCGTCTTGTTTTCTCCCAATTTGCCTTGGAAGAACTATCAAATTAAAAAAGCGATTGAGTCGCGACTCTCAACGAAGTTCTACATCGGAAATGATGTAAATCTCGGTGTACTGGGGGAGTGGCGATTTGGTGTGGCACAGAAGCGAAAGCATGTTGCAGGCATTTTTGTCGGAACGGGCATCGGCGGAGGACTGATTCTCAACGGTAAACTTTACACGGGTCACCACTATAAAGGTGCGGAATTCGGGCACATGGTGCTGAATATCGAAGGGCCATCCTGCAATTGCGGACAGCGCGGTTGTCTTGAAGCCTTCTCTTCTAAGGTTGGCATGGCAAATTATATCGCACTTCAAATGAAGAGGGGACGCAAGACCCTGATGTCTGAGTCCATTTCTAACGGACTCTTTAAGAGCAAATCACTTAAGACCGCTTTCGATGCCGGTGACGAAGTTGCAATGGAAGCGGTCGAGCGAGCTTGCCTATATCTGGCCGTTGCTTCAGGCAACCTCGTGAATATTTTTAGTCCGGAAATGATTTGTTTTGGCGGAGGCATTATCGAATCCATGGGGGATGTCTTGATTCCGAAGATCGTCCAAAAAGTGGATGCCTACTGCCTGACTTCTGTTAGAGATACGGTTGAGTTCACTGCGGCCGATTTGGGCGATGATTCAATTCTTTATGGCGCACTGGCGTTAACGCTAAAGCAATAATCGGAGGGGATAATTATGTTGAAACACATCGTATTATGGACACTCAAAAAATCTTTTTCTCATGAAGAAAAAGAACAGGCAATGACGAAAATGATTCAGAAACTTGGTGCTTTGCCCGAGCTGATACCGTTTATACGGGAATTTGACGTTGTTCAAAACGTCAACCACGATGGCAGAAACATGGAAATAGCATTGATTTCAGCTTTTGATTCACTGGAAGATTTGGACCGTTATGCAGTGCATCCGGACCACAAGAAGGTTGCGGAGTTTATATCAACTGTTGTCGAAACACGAGCAGCAATCGATTACGAGACGAATTAACTTATTAAGAGTATCTGGTTTTTTCGTATGCCTTGGTGAGTGATTCAATGGATTTAGGATTATGCGTTGTGATTTTCTCGCGCATTTGTGAGGGGGTGTCTGATTTTTTTATCGGTGCACCTTCACGAATCGCTTTTTTTACGAGCATATAAAACGTTCTCCTAATTTTTCTTTCTTCACCGCTTCCAAAATCAAGATGGATCCGTTTGAAGCGCCGTTTTTTTGGAATGACTTCAACGCGATCTCGAATAATACTTTCGGTATTGATGGGCGCACCGGCGCGACCACGAAGATGCATTTTGACGATGAAAATAGCTATTGCGCGGATACTGGAAACAACAATCAAGGAAAGTAAAGCCACCGCGACAAAAGTAAAGATATTTTCAAGAATAGTTGCCAGAAGTTTATTCTCTTTTGCGTTTTGATCGAAAGAATTTGTCATGTCCGGGATATCATCGCTCTCTGGGAGTAATCCGATATCTCTTACGAAAGACATGAAACGCATCAATAGATCCGTTGATTTCCGTAACAAGAATGCGAGAAAACGCGATATTTTGTCGTAAGGGAGAGTCAGAATCAACGGTGCGCCAATAATGCCGAAGATGGTCAACGACAGAATGGTTTTCATATGATTTTTCTTAACAATACCAGCCGGCTGAGTTGGAGAGAGTGCAAGTCGGGCATACTGCGTCATGAAAACATGGTATTGTCTTGCTGCAAAGAATAAACAAATACTGCAGATTGCATGAATAAAAAGCAGTATCATCAATTTTTTCTCTTGTAGTGTCGAAGCTGCGACCAGTAAAAGAAAGTGATTGACGAGAATGAATAACAACATTTCTGAAGGAATTGAGATAGTGAATTTCTCGCGATAATGCCTTGAAGCTGACAATAGAATCGGGATGATGATGATGAGCAAAGATATGGAGGAGATGACTGGCCCGCCAAGCAATCCAACTAGGGCGGAGGCTGTCGCAATTGAGGTGTAACAAATAAATCGAACCGGTAAGGAAAATGTCATTCTCCGGAAGAAAAACACTAAAGAGGCCGGAATAAATAGAAAATACAATTGTGAAGTCTGATTGAATGTACCTCCTTGATATATAAACATTGTCGCACCTATTGAAAATAGGTTCGTCATCAAAGTAAAAAAAACCAACGCATCTGTGAATAGTGCGTCCGCGTTAAATCGACGTTGTATCAGCGATCTAATTTGATTCTTCAAAGCGATGCCTCCAGAATTTTGTGACGGGTCTTAAGGACTCAAGGATAATGGGTTCGGCGTCGTGTATATTCAGCGGAACAATCCACAAGAAGTCAAACCCGCTTCGCAATCTCCGAATCAATTGCTTTTGTAGTGCTGTAATCGTATTTGCAGATATAATGATCGCACGGCGATGGTATCTTGAGCGCACAACATCCTCTATCATGGCATCGAAATCTCCGGAGCCTCGGCTTAGATCGACTCGAGCCAATTGGTAGCCAATCAATTCTGAATGCTCGGTCCCGGATCCTCGCTCAATGCGGATATCCGATTCGGTGAGAATGTCACGACTGTTGCAGTATAATGAGACTTCGAAGTGCCTTTGGGTCAGATATTTCGCTGTCGAGTAAGCAATGGATATTGCCTTTTCAATACAATCTTCACGGTGATCATTAGTGTAAGGCTCGACGTTTAATAGAATCTGTATCTCCGAGTGTACGGAGGAGCAAAAGGTGTTTACCATCAATTCATCGCATCGGGCAGTCGCCTTCCAATTGACGGCGCTCATTCGGTCTGTTGGTTGATATTCCCTGGTGCCGTTAAATGCAAAGGGGTCTTCAACGAGAAATTTGTTCACGGTCTTTTCGTCAATAAAAGACATCAACATGATATTTACGTCAATACTTCGGATCAGCTTAGGCAAAACCGTCAAAGACGCTTCGCTTTCAAGAGAGGATACTATTTTCATCAATAACATGAGGTCGGATGTCGTCAAAGAAAACCTCTTAAATGAAAAGTATCCACGTCTTTTGCACTTGACCGGAATCTGTCGGGTGTGCGCTTTCCAAGCCCCGAGAGACAGTAAGTCTTCTCGATAATGGTAGTCTGAGAGACTGGTGTTGGTCATATCCGGGAAGGCAAGTGCCTTGGGCGCTTCAAACTTGAGGACAAGCATGGGGAGAGGTAAAGCTTTTTCGTTGCGAATCATCTCTTCGATCATGACGGTCTCACCGCACTTCGCGACACTTTTTGAAAATACTATTTTCGCAGACAATTTTCTCAGCGCAAAAACACGGTATATCCACGATTGTGCTGCGATAAATATCGATAAAAACGCCAATATAAATAGTACTTCCATTTGGCCTCCGAAGGATTATGAGAAGAAGGTTTCGGTCGGGCAGGGCACTTGGTTGATTATTTGTTCGATGACATTGTCTGACATGACGGAGCCCTCTGATAAACTATCGGAAGCGTATCCGGTAGTCTTGAGCAAGAGGCGATGCGAAAGAACCGGTTTTGCCAAAGCCTTAATATCATCAGGAAGTACGAAGTTCCGGCCATTTGTTGCAGCGAATGCTTTAGCGATATTCATCATGGTAATGGCGGCTCTTGGGCTGGCACCCAGCGCGACGGCAGAGTGATGGCGAGTCACTTCGATGATATCCAGGATATAGTCAGTAATTAGCGGATGAATCGTCACTTCAGAACAAATCTTACGCGCGACTAAGATGTCGTCCGCGTTGCAGACGGGTTGAAGCGTTTCAAAAGGATCCGATTGACTGTAGACGTTCATGATCTGCCGGGACGTTTCTTTGTCCGGATAACCAAGACTTATGCGAAGTCCAAAACGATCCAGTTGTGCTTCCGGCAAGGGAAAAGTACCAATCGTCTCTACCGGATTTTGCGTCGCAATGACAAAATAGGGTGCAGAGAGTAAAAAGCGCTTTCCGTCTACCGTGATTTGCTTTTCCTCCATACATTCAAGCAGGCTGGACTGTGTTCTGGCGGTTGCACGGTTAATTTCGTCCGCAAGCAAGATATTTGTGAACAGCGGGCCGGGTCGAAATACAAATTCGTCTTCTTTGCGATCGAAGAAATGAATGCCGGTCAGATCCGATGGAAGTAAGTCGATTGTGAATTGAATTCGCTTAAAATCCGTTTGAATGGAATGAGACAGCGAACGTGCCAATCGAGTTTTGCCGGTTCCCGGCACGTCCTCAATAAGTACGTGGGTGTCGCAAAATAAGGCGGTGATGATGAGCCGAATTTCATCTGACTTGCCCAAAATAACGCCGGAAATATTGCGGACAATGATGTCTGTGAGTTCCTGTACGTATGCTGTGTCATGAGTGTTGACTGGTGGGGACTTTTTTGTATTCATATACACCTCAATAATTACGACAAATGTGATAAAACAAGTATATCACCAAGCGACTCTAGATGTCTTTAACATGCCTGTTTTGGTTGACACAAGAACAGTCTATACCTATTATATTTATCATGCACAATACATGCACAATAATAGTGTAATAGGAGGCAAGCACATGGATATTCAGCTTAAGCAGATGGGCGAAAGAATAAGAACGCTGCGAGAGATTATGGAGTTATCTCCGGAAGAGGTTTCTGATCGCTGTCAGATTAGTGTTTCCGATTATTTGGAGTATGAGGAAGGTAGTAAGGACTTTTCCTTTTCGTTTTTGAATAATGTTGCATCTATTTTTGGTGTGGATGTTTTGGATATCATGAGTGGTGAATCACCGAAGCTCTCTATGGCTTCTGTTGTAAAAAAGGGCGAGGGCTTTGAGATAAAAAGACGCGAGGCATATGATTACAAGCATTTGGCGTATACTTTTCGCAACAAACTGGCCGAGCCCTTTTTGGTTACGGTGGAGCCTAAGCATGACGAGAAGCCGGTTCTTCATGCGCATCCCGGACAGGAGTTTAATTATGTCGTTAAAGGCGAGATGACTTTTTATCTTGACTCGTTAACCTATATTCTGGGTGAAGGTGACAGTTTATATTTTGATTCGGGTGTGCCCCATGCCATGAAGGCAAACAACGATCGACCGTGTCAATTTCTGGCCATTGTACTTAAGAAGGAGAATTGATAATATGCCTATCTATGAAGAGTTTATCGGGCGTCATCGAGATGATTTTGCTACTTTCGAAGATTTATCCCGTAACTATAAAGTGAGCTACTCGGATTCGTTTAATTTTGCATTTGATGTATTAGATCAAATTGCGCAGCGAACACCGGACAAATTGGCGATGCTTTGGGTCAGCAATAACAATGAATCTAAGCGTTTTTCCTTTTCTGACATGTCGCGTTTATCCAATAAAGCCGCCAATTTTTTCATTTCGAAGGGGATCAAGAAGGGCGATTATGTCATGCTTGTTCTAAAACGCGGCTATGAGTTTTGGTACTGTATGATGGGGCTTCACAAGATTGGTGCGGTTGCCGTGCAGGCAACACATCTTCTGACTGCGAAGGACTATGTCTATCGCATGAACTCCGGCGGCATTAAGATGGTCGTGATGACCGGTGACGATTTGTGTACTGAGCACGTTGACGAGGCGATGGGCCAGTATGAGACATTACAGCTTCGCGCCGTCACTCGAGGGAAAAACGTGCCCGGATGGATTGATTTTGACAGTGAGTTCGAATCGCAAAGCGATGTTTTCGAGCGGCCGACCGGCGAAGCGGCCACGAAGGTCACCGATATTATGACTATGTCTTTTTCTTCCGGCACAACAGGCTATCCCAAAATGGTTTTGCACGACCACTCATATCCGCTGGCACATTTGTTAACGGGTGTATTCTGGCATCGTGTTGAGGACGGTGGCCTGCATTTCACCATCTCTGACACCGGTTGGCTCAAGTCTCTTTGGGGCAAGATGTATGGTCAGTGGTTGGGTGAATCTGCAATTTTCACGTATGATTTTGAGAAGTTCTCGGCAGCGGATATTCTTCAGAAACTTGACGAGTATAAAATCTCGACGTTCTGTGCACCGCCGACAATGTATCGATTCATGATTAAAGAAGATTTTTCCGGTTATGATTTTTCTTCGCTTAAGCACTGTTGTACGGCGGGTGAAGCTCTAAATCCGGAGGTATATAGCCAATGGCTCAAGAATACAAGGCTTAAGATATTTGAAGGATTTGGTCAAACCGAAACGACATTGGTGTGCGGCACATTATTCCCTTGGATGCTTCCAAGACTAGGTTCCATGGGGCTCCAGACGCCGGGCAATCATATTGTGGTGATTGACGAGGACGGTATTGAAGTCGAATCCGGCGTGACCGGTGAAATTTGCATTCGTACGGATGAGGAAGTCGGAGGGAAGCCACTCGGCGTTTTTAGAGGCTATTATCGTGACGAGACAGCAACGAGTCGTTCTTGGCACGACGATCTTTATCACACCGGAGACACGGCATATCGAGACGAAATGGGCTTTTTATGGTATGTCGGCCGAGTTGACGATGTGATCAAGAGTTCGGGATATCGAATCGGACCGTTCGAAGTTGAGAGTGCTTTAATGGAGCATCCTAGTGTTATGGAGTGCGCTGTGACTGGTGTGCCGGATCCGGACAGAGGGTTTGCGGTCAAAGCAACGATTGTACTATCGAAGGGTTATTCACCGTCGCCGGAATTGACGAAAACACTTCAGAGCCATGTCAAGGCTGTCACGGCACCTTACAAGTATCCTCGAATCATTGAGTATGTTGATGCGCTGCCCAAAACCATCAGCGGTAAAATTCGACGTGTTGAGATACGCGAGAAGGATCGGGAAGCAGGAACACATTCATAAACAGACCAAATAATTCTTTTGGGAGTAAATAATGAGCAGAATAGACAACATTAGCAAGACTTTCGAGCCCGCTGAAGCGGAACCGCGGCTATACAAGCAGTGGATGGATGCGGGATATTTTCGTGCAGAGCCGAACCCTGATAAAAAACCTTATTGCATCGTAATGCCTCCTCCGAATATTACCGGGCAACTTCATATGGGACACGCGCTTGATAATACTCTTCAGGATATCCTTACGCGTTTTAAGCGCATGCAGGGATTCGAGGCACTATGGCTCCCTGGTACGGATCATGCGGCAATCGCGACAGAAGCACGCATAGTCGCAAAGATGAAAGAAGAAGGGCTCACCAAGGAAGGTCTTGGTAGAGAGGCGTTTCTTGAAAAAGCATGGCGGTGGAAAGACGAGTACGGCGGTCGAATTGTAGAGCAACTTAAGCGACTCGGTTCCTCGTGTGACTGGAGCAGAGAGCGTTTTACCATGGATCAAGGTCTCTCCGATGCCGTGACAGAAGTTTTTATCCGATATTATGAACAGGGCTTGATTTATCGCGGTGAGCGTATCATCAATTGGTGCCCGCATTGCCTGACGTCCATTTCGGATGCAGAAGTGGAGTACGAAGAGAAGGATGGCCACTTTTGGCATATTAAGTACCCATTGGCGGATGGCAGCGGCTTCTTGGTTCTTGCGACGACACGTCCGGAGACGATGCTTGGTGATACTGCAGTCGCAGTCCATCCCGAAGACGAGCGATACGTAGCACTCGTTGGCAAGTCGGTAATTTTACCGCTTCTCAACAAGAAAATACCGATTGTCGCCGACGATTACGTTGAAAAAGATTTTGGAACCGGTGTAGTCAAGATCACTCCGGCACATGACCCGAACGATTTTGAGGTTGGATTGAGGCATGGGTTGCCTGTTATTACGGTGATGACGGACGATGCACATATGAATGAATCGGCAGGAGTGTATGCCGGAATGGACCGGTACGAGGCAAGAAAGCGTATCGTTTCGGATTTAGAGTCAAAAGATTTGATTCTCAAGATAGAGCCGCACAAGCATAATGTTGGCACGTGTTATCGTTGCAGCACCGTTGTTGAACCCAAGGTTTCCTTTCAATGGTTTGTTAAAATGAAGCCTTTGGCTGAGCCGGCTAATCAAGCGGTCCGAGAAGGAAAGACGCGCTTTATTCCGGAGCGATTTGATAAGATTTATTTCAATTGGATGGATAATATTCGTGATTGGTGTATTTCAAGGCAGCTTTGGTGGGGGCATCGTATTCCTGCGTACTATTGTTCTTGTGGACATATCACTGTTGATAAGAATGCACCGGAGCGTTGCGGTGCTTGCGGCGCGAGCCATCCGGTTCAAGATGAGGATACACTCGACACATGGTTTTCGTCAGCATTATGGCCTTTTTCGACCTTAGGATGGCCGGAAAGGACCGACGAACTAGAATATTTTTATCCGACCAATGTGTTGGTGACTGCATACGACATCATTTTCTTCTGGGTCGCGCGAATGATTTTCTCGGGCGTTGCAAACATGGGCGAAGTACCGTTTGAGCATGTTTTGATTCACGGTATAATCAGAGATCCTCAAGGTCGAAAAATGAGTAAGTCTCTGGGAAATGGAGTGGATCCACTTGTAATAATCGATCAATACGGAGCGGACGCGTTACGGTATTCTTTGGTTACGGGAAATGCGCCGGGTAACGATCAACGTTTTCAAGAGGATAAGATTGAAGCTGGGCGCAATTTTGCGAATAAGATTTGGAATGCAATGCGTTTCGTTTTAATGAATTGTGAAGAGACAATAAGTTTTGATGCAATTGACCCAGAAAAATTCACACTCGAAGACAAGTGGATTCTGTCGCGACTGAACAAGGTATCTTCCGAGGTCACGGCAAATCTTGAAAAGTATGAGTTCGGTATTGCAGTCGCGAAAATTTATTCTTTCATCTGGGAAGAGTATTGTGATTGGTATATCGAGATTGCGAAGTCCAGACTTTTCGATGCCACAGTTGCCACCAAACTTGAAGCACAGTATGTCTTGAATTATGTACTGGGCGAAGCGATGAAGCTATTGCATCCGTTTATGCCTTTTTTAACCGAAGAGGTATACTCGCACTTAATTCTTTCCGATAAAGAAAGTGCGCTTATGGTGGATCAATGGCCGGAGGCCAAGCCGGAGTGGTCGTTTGACGCAGAAGAAGAGAAGATGACCGTTCTGATGGACGCCGTTCGCTCAATCAGAAATGTTCGAACACAGCTGGGGGTTGCGCCATCAAGGAAAGCAGGGGCGATTCTCGTGGCAGGGAGCGAGGACATCCGAGGTATTTTCGATGACAGTGTCGCGTTTCTAGATCGACTTGCGAGCGTCAACAGCATTGACTTCCGCACCGATAAAGTGGGAATACCCGCGACTGCGGTAACCGCGATATTTAATGGAGGTACATTCTTTTTGCCGCTTGAAGATCTCATCGATATTGAAAAAGAACTGGAGCGTCTTAAGAAAGAAAAGCACCATCTCGATAATGAAGTTCGACGTGTCGATTCAAAACTGGAGAATTCTTCCTTTGTAGAACGGGCGCCTGAAGCAGTCGTTCTTGCTGAAAAAGAAAAGCGAGCCAAATATTTAGAGATGCTTGCGAGTATCGACGAGCGATTGACATTACTGCAGTCATAAATTTCGAGTTCTGTCGGAACCATTTGAATTTAAGAGGGAGATCTTTTATGAATGAGATGAATATGAATGACAATCAGCTGGAAGCGGCCTCGCAGATCACAGATATGCCATCTTCAAATAATATTTCGGTAACAGTGCCAGAACTTCCCGAAAGCGGAGTTCATTGTTTTCCTGCAAACCCCAAGCAAGTCCTGAGGCGCAGAATCGCAACACTCGTTCTTTTCCCACTTTTGGTCGCAGTAATTGTTCTCCTGATTGGCAAAGGCTCTTCGTATTATATTCTTCTGCCGGTGTTTATTATTCCGATTTTTGTATGTGTACCGGTGTTTATTCAGACTTTTCTGATAGCAAAGTACCGTGTCGCTATTGATTATTCGAATAAAAAGGTAGTCTTACGTTACATGTTTAGACTGTTGCCGATTGCCTTTGAAGATTTTGATGCGAAACTCGGCGAGCCGGATCAAGTTGAAAGATTGCTCGTTCGCGCCAAGTCCATGGTTGGGAAAAGCCAAAGAATGTATTTGATTCTCGACGATATTAATTCGGATGCATGTTATCAGACGACGTCAGAGGACCTGGCATCAGTTGCTGACTTTCTGACTCTTAAGGAGGAGACTTTTCTAATAAGCCAAAAGTATAGAGCACATGATCGTCAGAGCGAAATAGAAAAAGAAGATATGGCTGATGATGCAATTGCTAAGTTGGTTAATGACGTTCTCGATAGCAACAAAATGTATCGAGAATAATGATGGAACTAAGATACAGGTGCCAAGAAAGAGAAATACGGTATATTTCTTAGGATACCGAAAAGAATCAGACCGACCAAGAGAATTACGAAGAATACTTTTTCTGGACGGGACTGTTTTCGCTGGCGGCCTGATATATAGGCTCGAATTTCTGCGATATAGTAAATTGCAATGATGGGAATGAGAATAAATACATAAGGATTTGCACGAAAGGCTGCATAAAAATCGAGCCTTAAAATGGCAAAAAACATACGTCCGGTACCGCAACCCGGACAATAAAGACCGGTGATCATGTGGAACATACAAGGCAATGAAAAATCGGTCAAGTAGTGAACGGTGATGTAAATAAGTGCGATGAAAAAAAGAAAAGCGGCTGGCCAAGCCAGCCGCACCAGACGTTCCCGCATGGATTAAGCAACCATTTTGTTGAGCTCGTTCTGGATGAGCGCACAATTAACGATACCCAAGCTGCAAATTTGAAGAACCAAGAACAAGACCGGGTAATTAGAATCTGTTGCCTTACCTTGAGCAGACTGAGCCTTGGTTAACAGCTCGCCCATCTTGTAAGCCCAGAAGTATCCGTAGATACCACAGGTAACAATCGTTAGCAGAACTGCCGTGGAGCCCTTCATGTTGCTGTCTCCCGCCATTCTTCCAGTGTCATCAGTAAGAGCGATCATCCAAATGATGCCGTAGATTCCACAGGTAACGAGGGATAAAATGACACAGGTTACAATGTTTTTTTGTTGCACAGTGACTTCCTCCTTTTCTTTCATAAATCATATTTTATCATAAATGTTGACGAAATCCAGACTGACTCGTAAAATGATTGAGGTAAAAGTATGGAAAGATGCGTTTTTTCGCAAAGTTGGAGGAGAATATTATGCCATTAGTAACAACGACAGACATGTTTAAGAAAGCTTACGAGGGCGGGTACGCTATCGGAGCGTTTAATGTGAATAACATGGAGATTATTCAAGGTATCACTGAAGCGGGTAAAGAATTGAATGCACCCTTGATTCTTCAGGTATCTGCAGGGGCAAGAAAGTATGCCAACCATACCTATCTTGTGAAGTTGGTTGAAGCAGCTTTGATTGAGACCGATCTTCCGATTGCACTTCATTTGGATCACGGTGATTCTTTCGAGCTCTGTAAGAGTTGCATCGACGGTGGTTTCTCTTCCGTTATGATCGACGGATCACATCACGGATATGAAGATAATGTTAAGGAGACAAGAAAGGTTGTGGAGTACGCTCATGCGCATGGCGTTGTTGTCGAGGCAGAACTCGGACGTCTCGCAGGCATTGAGGATGCAGTCAATGTATCCGCTGAGGATGCGTCCTACACGGATCCCGCTCAGGTTCAAGATTTTGTTGAGCGCACAGGTTGTGATTCCTTGGCAATTGCCATCGGTACATCCCATGGTGCATTTAAGTTCAAGCCGGGTCAGAAGCCGCAGTTGCGTTTTGACATCCTTGAGGATATTGAGAAGCGTTTGCCCGGTTTTCCGATCGTTCTTCACGGCGCGTCTTCCGTCATTCCGGAGTACGTTAAGATGATTAACGACAATGGCGGCAAAATGCCGGATGCCATTGGCATTCCGGAGTCTATGCTCAGACAAGCGGCATCTATGGCTGTTTGTAAGATCAACATCGATTCTGACATCCGCTTAGCCATGACCGGTACAATTCGCAAGTACTTCAATGAGAATCCGGGGCACTTTGATCCTCGTCAATATCTTGCGCCGGCGCGTCTTGCTGTTAAAGAGATGGTTGCGCATAAGATTACAGAAGTTCTCGGTTGCCAAGGCAAGGCATAATTTCAATAATCAGAATTATTAATGACAGAGCATTAGAGCAAAGGCAGATTTTCTCTGCCTTTGCTTTTTTGTTGGCGTCTGTGTTATACTTTCCGCGCAAAGATCGTATGAGGGAGTAGGGGTAAAGCTTGATGATGAAGCGAGATAAAGACGGGTTTCCGTTTGAGTATCTTTCTGAAAAAGTCGTTCTGACGGATGGACAAGAACCTGTGTCGATTCATGTCTATGATCGACGGAAGTCCGGAGGCACCCTCACGCAGCAAATTCAAATTCTTTCATTGCTGGCTCTATTCTTGGTCCTCGTATTTGTATTGATAATTATTGCGACGATAAATATTGCATCTAAAAGACAGAAGACCGCTCCGGTCCAAACATCAATATCCATACAGTCGCTTCAGACAGTCGGAGATTGAGGAGGAAGATATCTGTCCGCATGAGTTAAACGTCGTCGTCCAAATCGCTTTCATCCTCTGAAACTAAAAGCAAATATTCTTCGATAAATACGTCGAGTTGCTCGCCCTTTTTGGCGAACGTGACATATTCATCAGGCTTTGTTTCCTTTGTGAATTGCTCCTGGGCTTCTAGTTGCTCCTGCTCGAGGATTTCAATCAACTGCTCAAGCTCACGTATTCTGTTTTTTCTCTTTGCGTTTTCTTTTCTCAGAAGCGATTTGTTCTTTGTGTTGGATTCTTTGAAAAAGAAGGGTGCGACGAATTTATTCTCGCCTTGGGCTCGCGTGGGTTTATCCGCAGGCTTTTGCGCCTGTGAGCAGTTTTCAAAGTGCTTGCGATATGCATTACGATAATTTTCAAAACCGGAAAAGTCTCTGACATTGTCTGAATCTATAAACCCAATCAGGTTGTTTGCGCATTTATTAATAAAGTAACGATCGTGGCTGACGGCGACAATAGCACCGTTGTATTCTGAAAGTGCATTCTCAAGGACTTCGCGAGAAGCAATATCGAGGTGGTTGGTGGGCTCGTCAAGAAAAAGAACATCTGGTTTTTCTTGCAGCAAACAACATAAATAGAGTCTGGATCGTTCGCCACCGGATAATACCTCGATTGATTTAAATACATCGATGTCTATAAATCCGAAGCGCGCCAACAAAGATCTGGTTTGAGTTTCTGTCATCTCGGCACGTTGAAAACACTCATCAAAGACGGTTCGCTTCTCGTCGGAGAAGGGTACAAACTGGCCCATATAACCGAATCGGGCGTTGGCTGAGATATAGATATGGCCTTCAAAGTCGGCAATTTTCCCCAAAAGAAGTTGAAGTAGAGACGTCTTGCCACAACCGTTTGGACCGACAAAAAACAATTTCTCTTGCGCCTTGAGAGTGAAACTGAGATCTTGAAATAGCCGTTTATCTCCAAAAGATAGTCCAATATTATCAGCCCGGATGATCACGCGATTCGGGTCGCCCGTTCGCTCTTGTGGCATAAGCGAAAAGCTCAACGCGCGATTGTCGCGAGCGGCTTTTTGTTTTTCGGCTGTCAGTTTATCATAAAGTTTATCGACGACCTTTTCGCGCGCGTGATATGAGGACATTTTTCGGTGAGACAACATCGTTTGTGTCACCTCTTTTTGGCGCTCGATTTCTTTTTGGAGATTATCTATTGATCGTGAAAGTGTCTCTTCGATGGCCTTTTTCTGGAGCACATAATCGGTATAATTCCCGGAGAAAGTACGTATTTTGGACGCTGAGAGCTCAAGCACGCGGTTGCATGTTCGATCAATGAATCGCCTATCGTGAGAGATGATTAGTACTGCGCCCTTGTAGTGAGATAGATAATCTTCGAGCCATTCCATGGCGTCTGTATCCAGATGGTTCGTCGGCTCATCCAAAAGCAATAAGTCCGGTTTCGTCACGATTAATCGGGCTAAACCGACTCGCATTTTTTCTCCACCGGACCATGTATCCATTGATCGGCTCAGGTCGGTAGAGGCGAGTCCCAACCCAGCCAATGCGTCTTTCATTCTGTACTCAAAATCATATCCACCCAAGGCGTCGAATTTGGCTGTCGCTTCAGCATATTTAGCCAGGCATTCTTTTTCATCCGTATAAGTCTTAGTGGAGAGAGCATTCTCAATTGCCTTGAGGCGGGATTGGGCATCCATAAGTTCTCGGCTCATCAAGGGATTATTTCCCAAGTCTTGAAGATTTATGTTTTGGGCAAGATAGCCGGTAATTACACCTCGGCTGAGGATGATGGAACCGGCGTCAGGCTTTTCGAGATTGTTGAGAATCTTCAGCAAGGTGGTCTTACCGGCACCATTACTGCCGATAAGCGCGACGCGGTCGCTATCATTGATTGTTAAGCTGACACCATCGAGAACCGCTCGCCCATGATAGATTTTTGATATGTTCTGCGCCAGTAATAACTGCATTTTTCACCCCGTAATTTATTCGAAATCATTATACCAGAACCAGTCGGCATTCAAATGAGATCTTGTGAGAAAGAAAACATGCGATGGGATTCGAGATTTTTTCGGTGAAAGAGTTCTTTTGAGTCATTTTAGTTGGTTTGAAGCGCAATGTGATAAATCACTGTCAAATTGCATAAGATAGATTGACATAAAAGTACGAATATCGTACAATACGTATATCGTACTAATTAAGCAACGAGGATTTCTATGGCAATGCGAAACACAAACACCAAGGATATCTCTGATTTGTGGTTGGCAATGAGGCGTAAGCATCGCAGGCTTTCGATTAGCCTTGGTACGGGTAACTTGTTGCGTTTGTCTGACAGCGAGATCGATATGTTGTGGATGATGCACTTGGCCGAGATGGTTGTCGTTGGCGATATTTCCAGAAGGCTCGAACTCCCTAAGAGTACGGTGACCGGTTTGGTTGCTCGACTGGAATCCAGAGGCTATATCGAGAGGCGAATCAATCCAGAGGATCTTCGCACCTTTTCTTTGGTGCTGACGGAGAAGGGCAAGGCCATGGTCACGGAATACGACGACTTTGAAAAGGCGCTCTTTCTTCGTCTGATGGCACCATTAACGCCCAAAGAGAGTCAGATTTTTGTTCGTTTACTTCGATCGATTGTTGAGGATGGAGGAATGAAAGATGAAGAATAGTATGAATGAACGTCAAACCGCACTTGTCGTCGGAGGCGCATCCGGTGTCGGACTCGAATATGTCAAATACTTTGCGAAGATGGGTATAGATATCGTTGTCGTTCATCCTTTGGACGTGAAAGAGGACGATGCTTTTCGAACGCTTTCGAAATCGTACGACGTTCGTGTTGAAGGCTTGGCGCTTGATCTATCGAATAAGGCTTCGATCCTGCAACTTCGGTCGCGATTAGAGGGTCTTCGCATCATCTCTTACGTGAACAACGCGATGGAGGCTTATGGAACCGGATTTGATTCTCTGAGTCGTTTGGAAGCATCGCGGTTCATGGATATCCATATGAATGCTACGGTGAGTATCAGTTTGTATTTGCTTAAGATGATGCTTGAGCGCAATGAAGGATCAATCATACAATTATCTTCAGGAGTCGGGCGAATTGCCGATGCACAATCCGGGATGGTCTTTTCGTCTGCGAAGTCGTTTGTCCGACAGTTTGCACGAGGTCTATCGCAGGAGCTCAAGGACACTGATATTCATGTTCAAGTTGTGGCTCTCGGTCCGTACAGTGTAGATATAGAGAATGGCCCTATATTTGGACATAAGGTGCCAGGACTTAAACACCTGATTTCCGCTGGGGAGTTCGTCGATCGAGCAATGGGAGATTTGAGCCGTAAAGTGCTCTTTTCTGCGCCATGTGTTCAAAAATCGCATTTCAGGAAAACGAACGGTGCTACAGATTCGGCCGATGTACATAAGAAAAAAATATCTTAAATAGCGAGGACATCATGTCCCATGCCAAAATGAGTTTTTGTAAATCAGAAGAGCGGTGCTATAATATAAATGTAAAAAATGGATGATACATTTTTCTTCGAGAGGTACTTATGGATACGGATTTAGATTTTCTTGCTGATTTGCCGGATTTGAACGATCTTCAGAATGACGAACTAAAGAACGAACAAGCAAAGTCATATAAGTCAATGACCGATAAAATCGCTGAGTTCGAAGTGATTGAGGAGATTTCAAAGCTAAAAAAGCAGAATAAACGTCAAAAACTAATTCTGGAGGCAATCTGGTCAATTCTCAAGTCGCAAGGGTCGACGGATGAACAGTTGATTGAGGCTTTGGCAGAGGTTGATATTTCTGAGGTTGAGCGTGCCCAGAGGCAAAGAGAGAAAAAGATTGAGCCTTGTCCAAATTGTCAGGTGACAATGATGAGAACAGAAGGCATTGTATCCCGATGTATCTATTGCGGTCATGAAAGCATCGGCAATCCTTTTGACTTCTAAAGCATCGTTAATGCCCGTCGTTTTTGAGCGAGACGTAAATGCTAAATCTTAACTCTTACATAGTGTGTTTGTGCGATATGACATATCTTTTCGTGAAATATTATTCACGAAATAAGATATGTCATTCTTAAATGGCAGAAAACAATCATATTTACGCGGGTAGCTGTTATTGTAAGCCGCCTGAATCAAAGGTATTCTGAATATGCACACTAACCTGATTTATGATAAGGAGGATTTCATTATGAGTATGACAATGACTCAGAAGATATTGGCTAAACATGCCGGACTGGATCAAGTTGTTCCGGGGCAGTTAATTGAAGCAAAACTCGATTTGGTATTGGGTAATGATGTGACGACGCCTCCTGCGATAGATGTTTTCGAGAAGACGAATGCGACGCAGGTATTTGACTCGGCTAAAGTTGCTTTAGTTCCGGATCACTTCACACCGAACAAGGACATTAAGTCTGCAGAGCACTGCATGAAGATGCGTCGTTTTGCCAAGGCTTTCAATATCGAGAACTATTACGAGATTGGTGACCCCCAAATGGGTGTTGAGCATGTTGTGCTCCCTGAAAACGGATTGATTGCTCCCGGAGATGCGATTATCGGAGCAGATTCACATACGTGTACTTACGGAGCGCTCGGCGCTTTCGCGACCGGCGTCGGCTCAACCGATCTGGCTTGTGCGATGGCGACGGGTCAAACATGGTTCCGCGTTCCTGAAGCCATTAAGATTGTACTAACCGGTTCTTTACAAGGGCATGTGACTGGTAAAGATTTAATTCTTTACATCATCGGTATGATTGGTGTCGATGGCGCCTTATATCAATCAATGGAGTTTGCCGGCCCCGGTGTCGCTTCTTTATCGATGTCGGATCGTTTAACAATCTGTAATATGGCGATTGAAGCCGGCGGTAAGAATGGCATTTTTCCAGTCGACGAGAAGACGTTAGCCTATTTACAAAAATACGCAGCGGAGCGTTATGCAGCGGAGCGTTACCAAGTTTTTGCGGCAGATGAGGATGCGGAGTATGCAAGAGTTATCGAGATTAAGCTCGATGATGTTCAGCTACAGGTGGCTTTCCCACACTTGCCTGAAAACACGAAGGTGTTGGGCGAATTTGAGCGCGTTGACATTGATCAAGTGGTTATTGGTTCTTGCACCAACGGTCGTCTTGAGGATTTAAGACTTGCTGCTTCCATTTTCAAGGGACACAAAGTCAAAAAAGGCATTCGCTGTATTGTGTTGCCCGGTTCGCAAAGAGTCTGGAAAGAGGCTCTTAAAGAGGGCATTTTGGAAGTTTTTGCTGATTCAGAGTGTGTTATTTCAGCGGCCACATGTGGACCGTGTTTGGGCGGCCATATGGGAATCTTAGCCAAGGGTGAGCGATGCGTTTCTACGACCAACCGAAATTTTGTCGGTCGAATGGGTCATCCTGAATCCGAAGTCTATCTCGCCGGTGTTCCGGTGGCGGTTGCTTCGGCGGTCTTGGGATATATCGGCGGCCCGGATGATTTGAATAAATAAGAAAGAGGAGGACCTCGCTATGAATGCTAAAGGAAAAGTCTTTAAATACGGAGCCAATGTAGATACGGATGTCATCATTCCGGCTCGATACCTCAATACGTCCGATCCGAAAGAACTCGCGAAGCATTGTATGGAAGACATTGATGCGACATTTGTTGATCGTGTTCAAGACGGTGACATCATTGTTGCCGGTCCGAATTTCGGTTGTGGATCTTCGCGTGAACACGCGCCGGTTGCAATCAAGGCCAGTGGCATTTCCTGTGTTATCGCACCGTCTTTCGCTCGTATCTTTTTTCGTAACGCCATTAACATGGGGCTTCCGATCATGGAGTCCAAGGAAGCGTCTGAGCGAATTGGTAATGGTGACGAGGTTGAGGTTGATTTTGACACCGGAGAAATCAAGGATTTGTCCACCGGTGAGGTATTTACCGCAAAGCCCTTTCCGGAGTTTATTCGTAAGATTATTGAAGCAGACGGTCTGGTCGGCTACATCGCCGAAAAGGCCAAGTCCTAGGGCATCTGTCTTTTCAATATCGCACAATGATAATATAATAATCAGAACATGCTCTTTTGACAGAGCGTGACGGAGGAAATATGAGTTCATTCAGAATAGCGGTCATACCCGGTGACGGGATTGGTCCGGAAGTTACAAACGCCGCTTGTGAAGTGTTAGAGCAAGTTGGCAAAAAGTATTCGCATCAGTTTGAGTTCAATGAGCTGTTAGCCGGTGGAAGCGCTATTGATGCGACCGGAGACGCCTTGCCGGCCACGACTCTAGCCGCTTGTAAAAACAGCGACTCTGTGTTGCTCGGTGCGGTTGGTGGTCCAAAGTGGGATGATCTTCCCGGAAACCGTCGTCCGGAGCGTGCGCTTTTGGATTTGCGAGGTGGTCTTAATCTCTATGCGAATTTGCGTCCTGCTATTTTGTTTGACGCCTTGTCCGTGGCCAGCCCGCTTAAGGCAGACATTGTGGACAAAGGCATTGACATCATGATTGTCCGAGAATTGACGGGTGGTCTGTATTTTGGTGAGCGAGGACGGCGTCAGGGTGGCACCCTCGAAGATGGTACGCCGATGGGTGTTGAGGCATACGACACGGAGGCTTACAGCGAAGTTGAGATTGAGCGTATTGTGCGTGTTGGATTTGATATGGCAATGGGACGTGATAGGAAGCTGACTTGCGTTGATAAGGCGAATATTCTTGAGAGTTCTCGTTTGTGGAGAGAAGTGGCGACAAAGATTTCTGCTGAATACCCTGAAGTCGCTTTGGATTTTATGTACGTTGACAACGCGTCAATGCAACTTGTTCGACGTCCTAATGATTTCGACGTTATTGTAACGTCAAACATGTTCGGTGATATTATTTCAGACGAGGCCGGTATGATCACAGGTTCTATCGGTATGCTACCATCTGCGTCACTCGGCAAGCCGGGTACTCCCGGCATGTACGAGCCGGTTCATGGTTCTGCGCCGGATATCGCGGGAATGGATATGGCCAACCCGTTGGCTGCGATTCTGTCAGCTGCAATGATGTTGCGTTGGTCGCTATCATTGACCGATGAGGCGGCTGCCATTGAGAAGGCGGTGACGGATGTCATCGCAGATGGTTGGCGGACTAAGGACATTGCTTATGGACAAGAGGACAAGGTGATTGGCACCAAGGAAATGACAGCGAAAGTGATTGCGTCTATTGTCTGATGCCCCGAATACGGGGCGTAACCAAAACGGTCAAGAAGAGTGGGGCAGACTTACTCTTCTTTCGCATATTATTAGACATTGCTTTTGCACGTTATTATAAGGAGTGATACATGATGAAAAATCGAAGCAGACAGATGACCGATTCAATTAGTCGCGCGCCACATCGCTCGTTACTTTATGCACTTGGGATGACCGAGGATGAGATGAAGCGTCCCATGATTGGTGTCGTCAATTCATATAACGAGTTGATTCCGGGCCACATTCATTTGAATGAGTTGGCTCGCTGTGTTAAAGACGGGATTCGCCTAGCAGGCGGTGTGCCTATGGAGTTTCCGGCAATCGGTGTGTGTGACGGAACGGCGATGAACCATATTGGTATGAAGTATTCACTCGTAAGTCGTGACGTGATCGCCGATTCCTGCGAATTGGTACTTATGGCACAACCTTTAGATGCCGTTGTATTTATTCCCAGTTGCGACAAAATTATCCCGGGCATGCTCATGGCAGCAGCAAGGCTTGATATACCGGCTATTTTTGTAACCGGAGGACCAATGCTCCCCGGTAACTACGGCGGCCAACGTGTCGGACTCTCCAATCTTTTCGAAGCATCTGGCGCTTGCGCTTCCGGCACGATAACTGAATGCGAACTCAGCGAGTGGGAGAAGGCTTGTTGTCCGACCTGCGGTAGCTGTTCCGGCATGTACACGGCAAATACTATGAGTTGTTTAACTGAGGCGATGGGCATGGCTCTGCCAGGATCGGGAACCATTCCCGCGGTATTCGCTGAACGTCGCCGTTTAGCAAAACAGACGGGAATGCAAATCATGAAAGTCCTAGAAGAGGGCATTACGGCACGTCAGATTATGAATAAGCGCGCTATTGAGAATGCCATGCGCATGGATATGGCTTTAGGTGGTTCAACCAACAGTGTGCTTCACATGCTTGCCATTTCCAGAGAGTGTGGCGCGCCATTGGCCGTCGATGATATATCTAAAATTGCAGAAACGACGCCGCAACTATGCAAGTTAAACCCTGCCAGCGAGCTTTTTATCACAGATTTAAATGCTGTCGGAGGAATCTCTTCTGTTATTAAAGAGCTTTCCAAAGGCGGATTTTACAATATCGATTGTCTGACGGTGGACGGGACGATTAATGAGCGAATTGATGGCGTAGGTGGAGCGGATGGACAAGTGATTCGCCCTCACACCAATCCCTACGCGAAGGACGGCGGCTTAGCCATTCTCAAAGGTAACTTGGCGCCTGAGGGTGCAGTCGTTAAGAAGGGCGCTGTCTTGCCGGAAATGATGGTTCATACCGGTCCGGCACGCGTTTTCGATTCTGAAGAAGAAGCGACCGAAGCTATTTTCTCGGGGAAAATTAATGCCGGCGATGTCATTGTGATTCGATTTGAGGGCCCGAAAGGTGGCCCCGGCATGCGAGAAATGCTCACGCCGACATCTGCTGTGGCCGGCATGGGACTCGACAATAGTGTGGCGTTGATTACAGATGGGCGCTTTTCCGGAGCGACACGCGGAGCAAGTATCGGGCACGTTTGCCCGGAAGCGGCTGTTGGCGGGTTGATGGCTTATGTACAGGAGAACGACAGCATCACAGTGGATATCCCAAATCGTAAAATTCAGCTGAATGTACCCGAAGATACGCTTTCCGCGCGTGAGCCGGCAAAATTGCCTGCTCGCAATCTCAAGGGTATTCTTTCAAGGTATGAGCAACTAGCTGATGCGGCTTCAAACGGCGCCAGCATGAATCGTGTGCAGCATTCGACACCGAATGAATAAGCTGTGACAACAAGGAAGAGAGGTGTACATATGAATGGTGCAATGACTATTATCAATTTTCTTAAGGATAAGGGTGTGAACCCGGCATTTGGTTATCCGGGTGGGTCTGTCATCGTCTTATACGATGCAATTTATCAGACGCAATTCCCACATGTCTTGACGCGACACGAGCAAGGAGCGGTTCATGCTGCCGAGGGTTATGCGAAGGTGACGGGTCGCCCCGGTGTCGTTTTTGCCACATCCGGTCCGGGTGCAACCAATCTGGTGACCGGTATTGCAGACGCGTATCTTGACTCAGTTCCGCTCTTGGCAATCACCGGTGCGGTTTCCAGAGACAGTATCGGCAAAGATGCCTTTCAGGAGGCGGATATCACCGGTATCACTCAACCGATTACAAAGTATAATTACCTCGTCATGACGCCCGAGGATTTGGTTCCGACACTCGAAGAAGCCTGGCAGTTGACGACCGATGGTCGTCCGGGACCTGTTCTGGTTAATGTGCCCAAAGATTTATTTACTGCTGAAATTCCTGATGGTCAGTCCGGCGGTGAAGGCGTTATTATTCACCGTCCGAAAAGAAAAGAAGCGCGAGATATGGTGCCTCAAGTATATGACGCTTTGAGCAAAGCAAAGCAACCCCTGCTACTCATTGGTGGTGGCGTTGTCATCTCAGATGGCGCATGTCAGGCACTTGCCCAGTTTATAGACAAAAGCGATATGTTGGTCGCCACAACAATGATGGGCAAGGGGGCGCTCGATGAAAATCATCCGAAGTATCTTGGGATGGTTGGCATGCACGGGACTCCGCAAGCCAATGTCGCGATTGGAAAGTGTGATTTGCTGTTGGCCGTAGGCTGTCGTTTTTCGGATCGAATTATCGGTAATCCTTCAAAATATAACGCTTTCCCTGGACGAACGGTTATTCACGTAGATATTGACCCCGCTGAAATTGGCAAAAACATACGGCCGCACATTGAGATTGAGGATGATGCGCATTCCTTTTTTTCGCACATGCTCGCTAAATATCCGGAAGAGCCGATATCTGATCATTGGACAGAGTGGAATAATCGTATTACTGAGAAAACGGTTCGCTATCAGGGAATCAAGGATCGTTTGTATGAGCTCGACGATCGACTGCTGCCTGAGGCTGTCGTTCATGCTGTTTCTCAGGCCTATGTCGGTCAAGACCCGATTTTGGTTACCGATGTCGGGCAACAACAGATTTTTGCCGCTCAGCATTTCCAAGTAGAAAGCCCTCGGTCGTTTCTGACATCCGGCGGATTAGGTACGATGGGAACCGGTTTGCCATATGCTGTCGGTGCGGCTATTGCGGCACCCGATCGTCCGGTGGTGCTTTTCGTTGGTGACGGCGGATTACAGATGACCATTCAAGAGTTTGGCCCTTTGAAGTCGATGAATCTCAACGTTAAAGTGATTATCATGGATAATCAGCAACTGGGCATGGTACGACAGTGGCAAGAATTATTTTTTGAAAGACGCTACAGCCAGACGCTTCTTGAGAACAATCCGAACTTCATTCAGATTGCTGATGCATATGGCCTCAAAGGCGGTCGAGCAACCAACAGGGAAGAGTTGATAGATCAAATCAAGATTATGAACGAGACAAAAGATCCCTATGTCCTTCATGTCATGCTGGATATCAAAGAACTGGTTTATCCAATGATACCAGCGGGAAAGAATCCCGAAGATATGATGATGCCGGGTATGTAAACTAATGAAAGGGGACTTCCGAGGTGAGGGTGCCACAAAGAGGTTTTCGGCTGCGTAGTATTTACTACGCAGCCTTTCTCTTTCTGTCGTAGTCCATCGTATCGGCAATAACACTCGCCTGCGCAATATTAAATCTGAAATAAATATCAATCTTCTGCTGTCTGTGTCCGCTGGATTTATCGGGAGCGTGAATTTCAATATGTTCAATCAGTTCGTGCATAATTTCGGGAGTAATCTCCGAAACAAATTCGTACTTCTGTACTATCTTAATAAACTGGTTGATGTCAGAGGTTTTCTGTTCACGTTCCTCAATAACCGTTGTCAGCTCTTTGACAGTTTTTTCAAGCTGTTTCTGCTCTCGGTCATAATCCTTTGATAACAGTTCATAACGCTCATCAGACAGCTTTCCCGAAACATTATCCTCATACAAACGCTTAAAAAGCTTGTTCAGCTCCGCAATTCGCTTTTCGGACTGGGCGAGCATTTTTCTTGCCCTTTTCAGTTCAGCAAAATGTGCCTGTACCGAGGCTTCCATTGCAGTTTTTATGAACTCATCTTCGCTGCGGTGTACATCGGCAAGCAGTTCGTTCAGCTTTTTCAGTACAAGCTCGTTCAAAACGCAGGTTCGTATATAATGTGCCGAGCATTCCTCCTTATCAAGAGAGTTTTTCGCACACTTCAGATGCTCTTGAAATTCAGTTCGTGCTACCGAGCGACACAAATACATCTTACTGCCGCAGTCTGCACAGTAAACCATTCCCGAAAACGGATTGACTTCCTCGTGCTTCTGTATTCTGCGTTTGTTTTTTCGCAATTCCTGCACCAAATCATATTCCTCTTGCGTAATAATTGCTTCGTGGGTGTTCTCGAAAACAGCCCATTCTTCTTTGGGGTTGTCAACCTTTTTCTTGCACTTGTAGGACTTTTTCCGAGTCTTGAAATTCACAGTATGACCGGCATATTCCATAAGCGAAAGAATACCCACAACTGTTTTCTGTGCCCAATGATACGGTTTCTCAACCGTAACAGTACCGCTTTTCTTCATTTCGTAATAAGCAGTCGGTTTCAAAACCCTATCTTCGGTAAGTATCCTTGCAATTTGAGTTGGACCGTAGCCGTCAATGCAAAGTCTGAATATCCGTTTGACAACCTTTGCGGCTTCCTCATCAACAACCCACTGGTTTTTATCGTACTCCGATTTCATATACCCAAAGGGAGGTTTGCTTGCAAGCGGTTTTCCCGACAGACCCTTAGCCTTGAAAACAGCCTTAATCTTCTTCGAGGTGTCACGGGCAAACCAGTCGTTAAAAATATTCTTGAACGCCATCAGTTCGTTTTCGCTCTTGAACGTATCCACATTGTCATTGATGGCGATGTACCGAACGTCATAATCAGGAAAAATTATTTCTATGTACTCGCCAGTTTTAAGGTAGTCACGTCCGAGTCGTGACAAGTCTTTAGTAATAACCGTTTCAACCTTTCCAGCTTCAACGTCATTCATCATACGGATAAAATCGGGACGGTTGAAATTTGTGCCACTGAATCCGTCATCAACATAGAACTGGGGATTGGAGAATCCGTTGTCTTGTGCGTACTTTAAAAGGATTGCCTTTTGATTTGTAATACTATTGCTTTCACCTGCAAGCATATCATCCTGCGAGAGGCGGCAATATAACGCTGTAATTTTATCTGACATATTAACCTCACTTGCTACGGCGGTATTCCTGCATACATTTCTAATCATTTAACTCCTTTCTGCCTTGCGGCAACATCATTGTTTCTGATACCCTTCAATTTTTGTTGAGATATTTGTCACGATAAATTGTATAGGGCATCTTTTTTTACGAGGTTGTTTTTCTGTGAATTTCATCACCCTCCTTAAAATTCAGCGGTCTTAGGTGCAACCTAAAATGTGGGGGTATGGTATCAGCACAGCGGCGGACGGCTGATACTTTTTGAGGGGGTAGCAACTCAAAAAGCCGATTCCCCCGAAAGTATACGGTACTTTCTCTGCTTGCTACGCATACAAAAAACAAAATATTCCGTATTCCTACTTTTCTTGTTCCGCCCGAATGGGCATTACCCCTCAAAAAAATCTGCAGCGGCTAAGGGCAGAAAAATACCCCCTTCATAAGTACCTACAAATTCGAACGAATTTTTAAGTCTGATGGAGGGGGATTATGAAATTTTGGAGGATTGTATAAAAAGAAAGGGGAATAAATGTTGTAACGCTTTATATCAGCGGTTAGTTTAGTACAATAATTGTATAATCTTTCAATAATGCCAGTTTTTATTTTATAAATACACTGACAAATATACTGATTTGAGTAGTTAAATTGTGAGGAGATTGCAGTGATTAGCAAGTTTTGGCTAATAATCGACCAAATTGAATTAAAAACATCAAAAGTTGTCGGATATTGAAATCTGACAGCTTTTATGTTATAATACAATAGATTATTATACTATATAGAAAGGATATTTTTATGGAAAAGCTTGCAGAAATGTATGTAACACTGCTACCCGTTATTCTTGCAGGTATTATGAATATGGTATGGTGCAAGGTAAATGTATGTGGTTTTCTGAAAAAGCCTGTTGATTTCGGAAAGAATTTTTCTGACGGAAGAAGAATATTCGGCGATAACAAGACCTTCAAGGGCTTTATCGGAATGATTACTTTCGGAGCTGTGTTCTCAGTCCTGTGGGGAATTATTTCCCTGAACAGCGATTCTCTTACAGCCTATAACTATTTTTACAGAAATTATAACAATTCTTTTTTGTATAATATTATGATTGGAACACTTATCGGCTTTGCCTACGCTTTATTTGAGCTTCCAAACAGCTTTTTTAAAAGAAGGCTTGACATTACTCCTGGTAAGAATGATATAAGCGGTATAAAAAAAGTTTTCTTCATCTTCCTTGACCAGGCCGATTCAATTTTCGGCTGTGTTCTCGTTGTATGCATTTTTTATCCGTTGCCAATATGGTATTATTTTATATATGTACTGCTTGGTGCAGTAACACATATCATACTGAATATGCTTTTATATTTCTGTCATTTAAGAAAAAATATGTTTTGACCGAAAGGATATGTTTGAATGATATGTATTGTCTTGAAGAAAAGCTTAACGCAGGAGAGGTCGGCAACAAAGCAGCTTTTCTTTCCTTAATGAAACGTAACGGCTTCAATGTTCCGACAGGTATTGTTCTCGGGAACGATATTTTCACGAAAACTATTTCCGCAAATGATAACAAGCACGAGGTTGATATGCTTTTGGAGGTGCTTTCAAAAAGCAATGCAAAAGAAACCTCCGATAAAATTTCAGAGCTTTATTCCTCGCTTAAATTACATAATGAAGTAAAATCAGAAATAGAAGAAAAAATAAACATGCAAAAGAAATACGCCGTAAGAAGCAGCGGAATAAAAGAAGATTTAAGCGGATTTTCTTTTGCGGGTCAGTACGATACAGTAATCAACGCAAAAGGTATTGACGAAATTTCAGCAGCTATTATAAAATGCTATCTTTCGGCATATTCGGAAACAGTTCTTTCTTATATTGCGGCAAATGAATTGTCTGTCGATGAAATCGGAATGTCAGTTATTATTCAGGAAATGATTGATTCCGAGGTAAGCGGAGTCGCATTTACGGTAAATCCTACAAGCGGTTGTGATAAAGAAATCTTTATTGAGGCAGCAAAAGGTCAGGGCGAAAATCTTGTAAGCGGAAAGGTTGCAGCCGAAAGATATTCCTATAATTGGTGGAATAAAGAAATTACACTTTCATCAGGAAAGCTTATTTCTGACGACAAAATAAAAGAAATTGCAGATACAGCGCTTCGTATTCAGCAGTTTTTCGGTTACCCATGCGATATTGAATTTGCATATGAAAATGAAATTCTTTATATCCTTCAGGCAAGAGCAATAACAAAAATTCTTTACGGTGAAATAAAAGACCAATGGACTACCGCAGACTTTAAGGACGGCGGAGTTTCAGCAACCGTTTGTACCCCGTATATGTGGAGTCTTTATGAATATATCTGGGAAAGTGAATTGCGTAAATTCCTTATTGAATCTAAAATCTTGAAGCCTGCCGAGCTTGAAAAAAAGCTTGGAGATATGTTCTACGGAAGACCTTATTGGAATTTAAGCGTTGTAAAATCAGCAATGGCTAAAGTTCCTGGATACAAGGAAAGAGATTTTGACAGTGAATTGGGTGTTAAAATAACGTATGATGGAGATGGCGTTACTACATCAGTTACTCCTAAAACTCTTGTGGATATTGCCATAATGGCATTGGCGCAGAAAAAGATTGTCAAGGAACGCAAGGATAATGCCGAAAAATTCAAATCAGAACTCTTAAACATTTATTCCGATTATTTTGCAGATAAGGACAAACCTTTTTCGGCTGACGAAATAAAAGCAAAATGGAAAAAGCTTGTTTTCACTGATTACCTTAACAGCGAAAGCACATATTTCCGACAGATTTTTATCAACACAATTCATCAGTCATTGTATAAAGATAAAATCCTGAAGCACACCACAAAGGGCGGTTATTTTACCCTTATAGGCGGTCTTGATAATATTTCACATCTACTCCCTTTTTGTGATATGTGGGAAATAAGCAGAAGTATCAGAAGCGACAAAGCTGCATTTGCTTTCTGGAGCGACACGCCTGCTTCTGAAATAGCCGGAAAAACCAACTCTGTTCCTTGTGGCGAAAAGGTTCTGGAGTATATAGAAAAATTCGGGTATCACTCCAAGAAGGAACTTGATGTTACATATCCGTCTTTTTATGAGGATATAATCACGGTAATAGATGATGTAAAAAGAACTTGTGCTTTAGGTGATGAATGTTCACCTGAAACCGATTCTTTGCGTCTGCGTGAAGATTTCAGCAAAGAGATGGAAAAGGTAAAGAAAAAACTTTCTGCATCAGCTTACAGAAAGTTTGAAAAGAATGTAGCTGAAATGCGAAAGCTTCTTTGGTGGAGAGAAGAATTCAGAGATGTTTCAACAAGATTTTACTGCATAATCAGAGCGTATACGTTAAGGCTCGCTGAAATACTGTTCAATGAAAATTATATTTCAGATAAAAATGACATCTGGTTTGCAAAAATTGAAGATATACGAAACTTGCTTGATAATAACATCAAAAAGGAAGAATTCGTCAGAATAATAGAAAAAAACAAGGTATACTATTCCTCTTTCAGAAATTTTACAAGTGAAAACGAAATCGGCTCAAAATTTGCAAATACATCAAGCAGTGTTGCAGGTAAGGCGTTATGCGGAATAGGCTGTTCCTGTTTCAAGGCAACAGGAACAGCAAGAGTAATTCACTCTCTTGACGAAACAGACAGATTATGCGAGGGCGACATCCTTATAACTAAGTTCACCGATACAGGCTGGACAAGTAAATTTGCTATGCTGGGCGGAATTGTTACGGAGTACGGCGGAATACTATGTCACGCAGCAATAGTTTCAAGAGAATACGGCATTCCCTGCGTTGTCTGCACCGAAAATGCAACAAAGCTTATCAAGGATGGCGAAACTATTACAATAAACGGCGAAACGGGCGAAATAATAATTGGCGGTGAAAAGAATTGAAAATGTTTCTCGGATACTATAACAAATCGGTAATACTTACATATATAGGTGCAGCAGCTGCAGTCCTCGGAATGGCATTGGCACTTTCGGGAAAAATGAAATATGCTGTCTTATGCCTTATTGTATGCGGCGTCGCAGACCTCTTTGACGGAATGATAGCAAGACGCTGTAAAAGAACGGAAGAAGAAAAAGAATTCGGAATACAGATAGACTCCCTTACCGATATGGTAAGCTTTGCTGTTTTTCCTGTTGTAATTTCCTTTGCTATGGGAAACACAAGTTGGTATCATATCGCAATCAGTGTGTTTTATGTGCTTGCAGCTATAACAAGGCTGGGCTTTTTCAATGTTTCTGCTTCCATTTCATCGGAAACAAAATTCTATACAGGATTACCTGTAACCTTTGCGTCTCTGATAGTTGTATCTGCTTTTATTGCAGGCAGCATTTTAAGCATTACCGAAATAATAATGCCTGTATGTCTTTTTGTCACAGCTGTTCTGTTTATACTTAAAATAAAAATAGCAAAACCGAAGGGAATTGCATATCTGCTGCTCGGACTTCTTGCAATAGCCCTTGCCGTTGCAGTAATTTTCGTTGGTGGATAATATGGCAAGGATTTACGACAGAAAAAACAAAACCTTTTATGAGGATAAACAGTATGGTGGCAAAGCTCTTAATTTTCTGTACGGCAATATATTGGGAAGAATTATTCTAAGACTTTTTATTGCAGGAAAAGGCTATTCAAGACTCAATGCAAAAAGAAATTCCACAAGAAAATCCACAGAGAAAATTGCCCCCTTTGTCAAAGAATACGGAATTGTTATGAGTGATTTTGAGGACAGGGAGTACAGTTCCTTTTCCGATTTTTTCACAAGAAAGCTTGCTGACGGAAAAAGAGTCTTTTCAGCCGAAAAAAATGATTTGATATCCGTAGCAGACAGCAAGCTTCTTTGCTACAGAATTACAGATGACGGAAAAATCCCCATAAAAAACAGTATCTATACTGCAAGGGAAATCATTGACGAAGATTTGACAACGGACTTTTATGGTGGATATTGTCTTGTTTTCAGATTAACGGTTGACGATTACCACAGATATTGCTTTTTCGACGACGGAAAGCTTATCCGAAGCAAATATATAAATGGTAAGCTTCATACCGTGAGTCCGATTTCTTCGAAAAAATATAAGGTGTTTTCAGAAAACTTCCGTAGTGTTTCGTATATCGAAACGGAAAACTTCGGCACTTGCTATCAAATTGAAATCGGTGCCTTGCTTGTAGGCAAAATAATAAATTACTCCGCAGAAAGTTTCTTCAAGGGTGAAGAAAAGGGATACTTTGAAATGGGAGGCTCAACCTGCGTTGTTATGGTAAAAAAAGGCACCGTGACTATTGATGCCGATATACTTGAAAATTCTGAAAAAGGAATTGAAACCAAAGTCCTCATCGGAGAAAGGATAGGAAAGAAAAATGCTCAGGCGACTTAATATTTATTTCAAGGAAATGTATCCGCTTATTCCGAGACTTCTGCTTGGCTTTATAGTCTTTGGCGAGATATATTTTATTTTGCTTCTCAATTATGGTGTTACGGATTTTTCTTTAGGCATACAGGAAATTGTTGGCGGAATAACGATTTTCGGTTTTCTGATGTTCTTGCGTATTGCTGATGATTTCAAGGATTACGAATCAGATAAACGACTTTTCCCCGACAGAGCATTCCCAAGCGGAAAGGTTTATAAAAAAGACTTGAACACTGTTGTTGCCATAGACCTTGCCGTTATGACAATTCTGAATGTTATTTTTATGAATAACATTTTATTCTATCTGTTTCTTATGACTTATGGAATTCTTATGTCATTGTGGTTTTTCCAGAAGCATAAAATCAGCAAAAGTCTGCCGCTTGCACTGGTTACGCACAACCCTGTGCAGATGGTACTGAATTTGTATATCATTTCATTCTGCTGCATAAAGTACGAGCTTCAGCCATTTACATTAACATCCTTTCTTGTTCTTATGACGCTTTATTTTCCTGCGCTTATATGGGAGATTGCAAGAAAAATCCGTGCGCCGAAGGATGAAACGGAATACACAACATATTCAAAGCTTTTTGGACATAAAAAATCTACGCTGTTTATCCTTATCCTCACGCTTGTGGATATAGTTACAAATCTTCTCCTTGTTATAAATCTTAATATAATCGGTTTCTTTATCCTCATAATCAATGTTACAATAATGACCGCAGAGTTTATTATGTTTATAAAGAATCCCGAAAGATTCAGGCTTGTAACAAGAGTTGAAATTTATACATACATTACAGAGGCTACAATGCTTCTGATAATTCCCGCCTATATGATATTTGGAAAGATATGAATACATTTATTACAACAGATAATTTCAAGGAATACACAATCGGAAAAAAAACAGAACGTCTTTTTATTATGAAAGAGAACGGATTTAATGTTCCGACGCTTTTTTGTATAAATGAAATCCCCGAAAAAGAAAAGCTCCTTTCATTCTTGAATGACGGAAGGGAGTTTTCGGTGCGTTCATCTGCACTTTGTGAGGATTCCTCTGATAACTCTTTCGCAGGGCAGTTTGACAGCTTTCTTTTTGTAAAAAAAGAAAATGTATACGATAAAATAAAGGATTGCTTTTTGTCTGCCGAAAAGGAAAATGTTATTTCTTACTGTAAGGAAAACAATATAAATCCTGACACCATAAAAATGTCTGTAATTGTTCAGGAAATGATTGACTCTGATTATTCAGGCGTTATATTTTCTTCCAATCCGCAGGGCGTTTTAAACGAAAGCGTTATTGTTATGGGAAGCGGAACAGGGGACAATGTTGTTGAAGAAAAAACAGACGTTACAACCTGTTATTACAACAGAACAGATAAAAAATATTATACCGAAAAAAGCTGTGAAAAATCTCCGTCTATGACAGAGAATTTGATAGAAGAGCTTATTTCGTTATGCGAAAAAACAGAAGAAATCTTTGGAAAGCTTATTGATATTGAATTTGCTGTAAAGAACGATGAAGTTTTTATCCTTCAGGTCAGACCAATAACGACAATAAATAATAAAACTCCACTTATTCTTGATAACAGCAACATAGTGGAAAGCTATCCCGGAATATCGCTGCCGTTAACAATTTCTTTTGTGAAAGAAGCGTACAGCGGTGTCTTCAAGGGGCTTGCCAACAGAGTTCTTCGTGATGAAAAAATTGTAAACAGATATAACGAAACTTATTATAATATGACAGGCTCGGCAAACGGCAGAGTATACTATAAAATCAGTAATTGGTATACTGTATTGTCATTTCTTCCAATGTCAAAAAAGATAATTCCCGTGTGGCAGGATATGATGGGTGTTACGGAAAAATCTGTTGACAGCGATGAAGTAAAGCTTTCATTTTTTAAAAGACTTTCTACATATGTAAATGTTATCTCCGAAGCCTTTTCTGTAAGAAAAAATATGGAAAAGCTCAACGCTTCATTTCCTGCAACAGAAAAATATTTCAGGGAGAATTTCACCGCAGATATCACTCTCAAAGATGTAAAATCACTCTATGATGAGATATCAGAAAAGGTTCTTTCCGTATGGGATATAACGCTTCTCAATGATCTTTACGCATTTGTTTTCACGGGACTGCTTAAAGCTGAAATCAAAAAATCAGGTGTAACAGACTATGAAAAAACAGTTAACGAATTTATAAGCGGTATTTCAAATATAGAAAGTATGAAGCCAATAAGGGCAATGATAAAGCTTGCTGACTATGATAGAAAAATGCTTGATGAACTGAACGGCTCACAGAAGGAAAAAGAACTTGAAGAAAAGCTTGACGCTTACCCTGAATTCAAAGAAAAGTTCTATGAATATATTTTACTTTACGGTGACCGTTCGCCTGAGGAATTGAAAATGGAAACTGTTACGTTCAGGGAAAGTCCGTTGCTGCTTATGAAAAAAATCAGCGAACTTTCTTCTGATAAAGATATATTCGAAAGAACAAAAAAATCTCTGCTTGATGAAACTGAGAAATCAACAGAAAGCATAACAGCTGATATAAAAAAGAGAAAAAAACGAATTATGTATTTTGCTGAAAAGGCTTCTGTGGGAATAATGAACAGAGAAATTTCGCGCCTTAACAGAACAAGAATTTACGGAATGGTGCGTTCAATGTTCTTGAGAGCAGGAGAAATCTTTTGTTCAGATGGGAAAATATGTGATAAAAGAGATGTTTTCTATCTTACAAAAGATGAGATTTTTAACGGAAATCCTGATACCTTTGCTGACATAATAGAGAAAAGAAAACGTGACTACAAAGGATTTTATGAGCTTCCCGCATTTTCAAGAATAATCTTTGCGGGCAAGGAATTCGATAAAAACATCATCCGCACAGACACTGTTTCAGGCGTTGATTCAGATGAAAAAACGCTTTACGGAACACCATCTTCTGCAGGAATAACAAAAGGAACAGCAGTTGTTGTTAAAGATGCCTGCAATCCTCCTGATACCAAGGGTAAAATAATTGTTGCAAAAATGACAGACCCGGGCTGGGTGTTTCTTTTGTCAAATTCAAAGGGAATTATCAGCGAAAAAGGTTCTCTTTTATCGCACACTGCTATTATTTCAAGGGAGCTGAAAATCCCTGCTGTTGTCGGAGTAAAAAACGCTTCTGAACTGATAAAAGACGGCGATATAATAGAGCTTGACGGCAATAGCGGAATAATAAAAATATGCGGAAAGGAGAAATAGAATGTATCTTGTAAAAAAAGTGACCGAAAATGATTATGAAGATTTTTTAGATTTTCCCTCACGCATACATATAAAAAAAGAGCTTATGCAGAAGCGTTCCGATGAAATTGCATTGCTCAAAGGTACACATACGTTGAGCAATTATTTCACATTTACAGCTTTTCTATGTTACTGTGACAGCAAGGTTGTTGCAAGATGTGCTGTAACAATATATACCGATAAAGATGAAGCTTATCTCGGCTTTTTTGACAGCGAGGATAATATTGAAGCAGTAAAAACTATTATGGAAGCAGCCGAAAACTTTGCAAGAGAAAACGGAATAAGAAAGCTTACAGGTCCTGTTGACGCAAGCTTTTGGATTGGATACAGAATGAAATCTAACAAATTTGATGAAAAGCGATTCTTTTCCGAACCCTATGGCAAGGACTATTACCCGAAGCTATGGAAGGAAAACGGCTATAAAATTTCCCAGGTGTATGTATCAAACATCTATAAAAAGCTTTCAAAGAACGAGGAAGATGACGAAAACTATATAAAAAGATATAACTTTTTTACCAAAAGAGGTTACAGCATTGTTTCTCCGTCAAAAAAAGACTGGGACAAGGTTATCGGTGAGGTTTACACTCTGCTTGTTAAGCTATACAGTGATTTCCCTGTTTTCTCACATATTACCGAAAAAGAATTTAGAGAGATGTATAAGGACCTCAAAACAGTTCTTGATTTTTCTATGGTCAAACTTGGATATAAAAATAATAAGCTGGCAGGATTTTTTATTAGCGTTCCCGATTACGGAAATAGACTTTGCGGAAATATAGGACTTCCTGAGATTTTATTTATGCTTAAAAACAGAAGAAGATGTGATAATTACATTCTTCTGTATATTGGCGTTGACGAAAAGCATCTGGGACTTGGATCTGCTTTGTCACAAGCTATGTTTGAAGAGCTTCGCAGAAAAAGATCTTCATCAATAGGTGCTCTTATTAAAAAGGGCAAGGTGTCCGAAAAATATATTGACAATAAAATCCTTTACCAAAGGGAATATCTGCTGTTTGAAAAGCATTTATAACTTGCTCAATTGAGAAATAGTATTCTTATTTTTTATTATTATTCAATAAACAGGCACACGGTCGATTCCGTGTGCCTGTCTGCATAACCCGCTGTATTAAGTTTTATACGATATTTGTGAAAACTTCTTTATCGCTGTCCAACTAAAGGAAGTCCACTTTTTTCTTGCGAAAATTTAGTAAAGGATATTATTGTGCTTCAAGCAATCTTGGAACGGGAGTTGGACGATTCTGGCGATCTAGGGCGACAAATGTGACGTGCGCGGTGTTGATTTCTTCTCTAGATCCATTCAGTTGTTCAACAAAAGTCGAAATTTTGACTTTCATGGATGTCCGACCGACCGATTCGACTTCGGAAATTAAGACCAATGTCGAATTGATCTGCGCAGGCGCTTTGAACTCCAGATGATCAATAGCGACCGTCGTGACTTCCGTTCCTGCATGTCTTCTCGCGCATATGGCGCCGACTACGTCAACCATCTGAAGCAACGCACCGCCAAAAAGGCGACCGGATCCGTTAGTGTGTCTATACATCACAATTTGAACATGCTCTGTTCTGGAGTCGTTACGACTTTTGACTTTTGAAATGCGACAGGCCTCTTCAGTTGCGATATCATCGACCATCTTATTGAGTTCGCACTCAAAAAAATGTTGCGTTTTCATAAGTGCGTCTAGGTGGTTCTCAGAAAGGGCGTCATTGTTATCGATTTGCATGATTGTTTCCACCTTTGTTTTTTTGAATTATAACAAAAAATGACCTCCCTTGCAGGAGGTCTGGTGGTTTAATGAAGATTTTACATGCGTATTTTTCGGATATCTTCTTTGAGTCGATTGATATCAGCCAAAAAATCTTCAATATCGTGCTCGTGTTCAAGTTCGTCGTTGAGAATTCCGATGGCCATTTGGTGTGTTGACATGTCCTTGCCGTGTGTGTATTCAGCAATGTCTTGATATCGCTGTATAGCGCAACGCTCGCCTTCTAGGTTTTGCTTCAATATTTCTTCGATGTAAGGGTCCGAGGGTTCAGCATAATCACACTTGGCATACTTGGTCCACAGTGCCGGATTCAGAATGGGGGTGCCACCCAATTGGATAATGCGATCTGCTACAAGTTCGGCATGTCCAAGCTCCTCTGTGGCATGGAGGAGAAGTTCGGGTTCGACCTCGCTTCGCATCGGGCCTTCCAGAATCCGTGCCCCTACCCAGTATTGATAGTACGCGAGCCACTCTTCGGCGAGGGCCTCATTCAACATCTGAATGAGCTCGGCAACATCAAGATTGGCAATGTCAATTGCTTTTTGTCCCATATGAATCTCCTTTCAAAATTGATCCTCAAACAATATGTAAATTAATTATAATATGTTGGCCTTAGTTTTATGTCAACAGAATGTTAATTATTATGACTAATCAAATCATTAGGAAAGGGGGAGGATGTATGTTGTCGTGTCATGTTGGTTAATATCATTTGACGTTGTATAATATTTGTAGCCCATCAGCGAGGTGAAAGAAATGTCCAAGGACCCGTTTATTGCCATTATTGATTTTGGGTCGCTTGCTTTAAGACTCAAGATTTTTGAGACTTTTCCAAATCGAAAGCCCAAGGAAGTTGAATCTGTTCGAACCTATTTTTCCTTTGGTGCCAAGACTTACCGTGACGGATATGTGACGGCGGAGCAGATTGCGGAGTTTTGTGAGATTCTCGAGGGATACCGTTTGAAGATGAAAGAATACGCTCTTGCAAAGGCTGTTTGTATTGCGACCAGTTCTTTTCGAGAGGCCAGAAATAAAGATTTTCTAGTCGAACAGATTCGGTTGCGTACAGATTTCAAGGTTGTGGTTATTGACAATGCCCAAGAACGTTATTATCACAATTTAGCGGTGAAAGAGAATCAGCCGGATTTTGTCGAT
The DNA here is from genome assembly GCA_012838315.1 of Clostridiaceae bacterium. Lineage (GTDB taxonomy): Bacteria > Bacillota > Clostridia > Saccharofermentanales > Saccharofermentanaceae > DUPM01. Next base: position 106,935 of record DUPM01000088.1, on the reverse strand, counting down.
ATCATCCGGAACGGTACGATGATGCTTGATATCGGCGCCGGCAGTATTCAAGCAACTGTTTATGATAAGTCCGAGTTTATTTTCAGTCAGAATATGCTTTTAGGATCGCTTCGCGTAAGTGAGTTGTTGTCCGATTTAGAGAGAAAAACGACCCACTATACAGAGGTTCTTGAAGAATTTATTTCTCAGGATTTAGATGATTATCACTCGGTTGAGCCCAAGGGAATAAGCTATAAGGAGTTTATTGCTTTTGGCGGCGATATCGGATTCATTAAAACATTAGCCGGTCTATCGAGTCGTGCGTATTGTTTCCTGACCAAAAAGCAATTTTTGGACGTGTATGACCTTCTGCTTCGCACAAAATCTACGGATCTTGCATTGACTCATAATGTCCCGTCTTTAAATGCATCGTTATTATTGCCGACGGCAATTCTCATAAAAAAAATGCTCGACTACACCGGCCTTGATGGGGTGCATTTACCGGCTGCATCTTTAAGTGATGGGGTGGCGTACCATTTAGCCTACGATTCTTGGGGTTTTCAGTTGAAGCAGGATCCGGAGTTGGATTTGATTGCAGCGGCGCGTCATATCGCCAAGAGATATCGAAGTGATAAAAAGCATACCGAAAATGTCGAGAAGCATGCACTGGCGATTTTCGATGCGTGTGTGAAGTACCACGGCATGGGTTCTCAAGAGCGTTTGCTGTTGCGGATTGCCGTCATTCTTCATGAAGTGGGTAAGTATATACACGTCAGCAAGCACGGATCTAGGTCATATCATATTATTAACACGACAGAGCTAATCGGTCTTAATGAAAATGAGAGAGAGGTCGTCGCCTGTTGCGCGCGTTTTTATGCGAAGCCGATCATGTTTTCGGATCGCTTCTATACGTATTTGCCTTCAGATACAAAGATGCTTGTTTCGAAGCTTACTGCCATTCTTCGTATTGCGGACGCCATGGATGCATCGCATCGACAAAAGATTCGAAGTACTTCGATCACGGCAACAACTGACTCGCTTACCATTTGCTGTGACAGCGCTTATGATTTGACGTTTGAGGAATGGGCATTTGACCAAAAACGTGAGCTTTATAGCCAAGTGTTTGGCGTAGCGCCGAGTCTTCGCCTGAGGAGGCCAACGAAATGAATTCCAAGAATGAGAAGAAAAAAACACAGAAAAACGGTGGAAAAAAGCAAACGGATAACGTTGGCATTGAGAGCAATTCAGAGCGGTTTTTTAATCGCGAACTCAGTTGGCTTGAATTTAATGACAGAATCTTGTTTGAGTCGAGGGACACAAAACATCCTTTGCTTGAGCGTGTCAAGTTCTTATCAATCACCGCTTCGAATTTAGATGAGTTTTACATCGTTCGAGTTGCGTCTTTGAGGGATATGCAGAGCATTCAGTATAACGAACGCGATATATCCGGATTAACCGTTGATGAACAACTTGAGAGGATTGATGCCAAAACGCGGAGCAGTATGGCGTTGATGTATTCGACATACACCCGGTCGCTTGTCCCATCGCTACACGCTCACGGGATCGATATTCTCGATTACCACCAATTGGACAAAAAATCGAGGGCTTCAGCGGATCGATATTTCATGACGACACTCTATCCGATTCTGACCCCGATGGCTGTCGATGCTTCTCGCCCATTTCCGCTCATATACAGTAGACAATTGAATATATGCGTATTAGCCGGACGTCGATCGGATGGCGAAAATTCCTCAACGGAGGGTTTAATCTCAGAAGAGGACGGCGACGATCTTTTGTTTGCGACGCTTCAGGTGCCGACGGTGGTACCGAGACTTTTCGAGTGCAGAACATCAAGCGGCCTCGCATTTGTTCCTATTGAGCAAATCATCAGAGCGAATATTCATCTGCTTTTTACCGGTGTGGATATTATTTCGACCGGCTTTTTCCGGGTCATGCGCAATGCGGATTTAGACATTGATGAAGACGAGGCGGAGGACTTACTCAAAGAGATTGAAGAGCAAGTTCGCATGCGAAGATATGGTGAAATTATCCGGCTGGAAGTCAATGAAGATATGGATATTCATTTGCTCAAATACATTACAGATGCACTTGAGATCAATCGCAAAGATATTTTTTGTGTTACCGGTCCGATTGACCTAACGTTTTTGATGCGGCTCTACTCGGGAATCGCAAAAAACTATCCTGCGCTATGCGATACGCCGCATATGCCTCAAAAGCCGTCTATGTTTGATGGAACAGATAACATGTTTGACCAAATCCGCGCGAAGGACCGGTTGGTCCATCTGCCGTATGAGTCTTTTGATCCTGTTGCAGCTTTCTTGGATCAGGCCGCCAGAGATCCCAAAGTATTGGCCATCAAGCAGACGCTGTATCGTGTCAGCAAGGCGTCTCCGATTATTGAGAGCTTGGCCATGGCAGCGCAAAACGGCAAGCAAGTTATGGCTTTGGTCGAATTAAAGGCACGCTTTGACGAAGAGAACAACATAAACTGGGCGAAAAAACTTGAGAACGCCGGCTGTCATGTTATATATGGATTAGTGGGTCTCAAGACACATAGCAAAATCACATTGGTCGTTCGTCAAGAGGAGGCCGGCATTCGTCGATATTTGCACTTGGGCACCGGAAATTACAATAACATCACGGCAAAAATATACACAGATATCGGTGTATTCACCGCATCTGAGCCCTTCGGAGTTGATGCATCCGAGTTTTTTAACATGCTGTCGGGATTTTCGCAACCTCCGGAGTGGCGAAGGTTCATCCCGGCACCACTGTGGTTGAAGGATTTTTTCATTCAAAAAATCCATAAGGAAATTAAGAACGCTAAAGAAGGCAAAAAAGCGCATATTATTGCGAAGATGAACGCTTTAGTAGACGGCAAAATTATTGATGCGCTTTACGATGCTTCATCGGCAGGTGTTCGAATCGAATTAATAGTCCGCGGAATTTGCTGCTTGCGCCCAGGTGTCCCGGGACTGTCTGAAAATATCAAAGTATGCTCCATTACGGGTCGTTTTTTGGAGCATTCTCGTATATTTTATTTTTTCAATGAAGGCGCAGAGGACATCTATCTGTCTTCAGCAGACTGGATGCCCAGAAATCTGGACCGCCGAGTCGAGCTGATGTTCCCGGTTGAGGATGAAGCATGTCGTGCGCGCGTTATGGAGGTGCTTGATATCGAGCTGAAAGATACAATGCGCTCACATTGGCTCTGTGCCGACGGCACTTATCACAAACTTGATTTGCGCGGCAAGAAAAAAATAGACAGCCAAATCGAGCTGATTCGAATTTCTGAGGACGCCGCCAAGGCGAAGGAAAGAGAGAGAGAATACAAGGTTTTTGTTCCGGCAGAGCCGCCGGAAGATCGTCAGTGATACAATAGATTGAGTGTGGTACGGTACGGTGTTTCTACCGATATGATGCTTTCAGTTGAATAATAAATACAAAGATACGAAATGGAGAAGAAATGATGACTGTAGAAATTAAACCATATCTTTTAAACCGGGATCCGGATAAATACCGGGGACATTCTTTTGAATACACGCTCAAGCATTCTTCCGGTGCTTCCTTTTCGGTGATCAATCTAGGGGCATTAATTACCAATATTATGGTTCCGGACCGTTGGGGGCAATTAGCAGACGTTGAACTCGGGCATAAAGATTTGGATGACTATCTGCTTAATCCGTCATGGCACGGCATAACGGTAGGCCGAAGTGCAAACCGAATTAAGGGCGCAACGTTTCAAATTGAAGGGGTGAGACATCATATAACTCAGAATGAGGGAGAGAATAACTTGCATAGCGGCTCACCGGGCTTTCACGATTCTTTTTGGAGTGCCGGAGTACTTTCGGAATCCGAAGGACAGGCTTTCATGGATCGGACGATGATTAATACAAAGCAAGTTATAGAGGGTGAGTCAGTGTTATTCGAGTTGGTCTCCCCGGACGGTGCCGCTGGTTTTCCCGGCAATTTAAACGCGCAGGTGTTTTACGCTTGGGGTAAAGACAAGACTTTGATCATTGTGTTTACCGGGGAGTCGGACCAGGCAACTGTGTTTGCGCCGACAAATCACTCCTACTTTAACCTTGAAGCGCACGATGCGGGTAATGTGAAAAATCATCTTCTTTGGATCAAAGCCTCTCGCATTACGAGAAAGTCTGAAGACAATGTTCCGGACGGTACATATATCGATGTTGCGGGAACCCCTTTTGATTTTACGAAGCCGGACTATGTCGGGAAAACTATGAACGACTCGCATCCTCAGCTCGCTTGTTCCAAGGGCATGGATCAGAACTATTGTCTGGAGAACCGCGGACGTGCGGACATACCATCAGCATACTTGTACGATCCGAAGACCGGTCGCAAGATGGAGATGTTGACGAATTTCCCGGGCGTACAGATATACACCGGCAACCACTTGTCGGAATGTCCTTCAAAAAACGACGGAACATATGAAGCCTATACAGGTATTTGCCTTGAAGCGCAAATGTACCCGGATGCTGTCAATCATCCCGATTTTCCGAATGCAGTCATTGTGGCCGGTGAGCGTAAATGCTACTTTACGGGTTATCGTTTTTCGGTCGAAAACTGTCTTTGAGTGAGACCGATCGAATAAAGATGGGTCGTTCCGGAGTTGAGGCTTTGGAATCTTTGCAAAAATAGCCCAGTCTCATGAACTGGAAGCGAGCCTGATCCGGGCAATCTCGGAGAGACGCTTCCAGTTTTGCGTTGTCGATAGTCTGGATAGAATCTTCTCGAATGTGGGCCAGGTAATCGCAATCAGCCAGGTCGGGCGACTCAATATCGAAAAGGCGATCGTACAGTCGCACGGTCGCATCGAAAGCCGTATTCGCATCCACCCAGTGAATCGTAGATTTGATTTTTCGGCCGTCCGTAGTATTACCGCCGCGGCTTTCAGGATCATAGGTCGCATAAACTGTGTGGACGTTGCCGGAGTCGTCTTTTTCGCAGCGTGTGCATTTGACGACGTATGCGGACTTCAAACGGACTTCGTTGCCGGGAAAGAGGCGAAAATACTTTCTCTCGGGGACCTCTTGAAAGTCATCGGCTTCAATATATACGGTCTTCGAGAAGCTGACTTCCCGCGTGCCGTCCTCTGGATTTTCCGGGTTGTTCTCAACTGTAAAGTTCTCGGATTGATTTTCAGGATAATTTTCAATAATCAACTTGACCGGATGTAAGACAGCCATCGCACGAAGGGCGGTGTGGTTCAGTTCATCTCGAAGACAGTGCTCCAGGAAAGCATAATCGACGACGCTGTTGACCTTTGAGACTCCGTTGCGTTCGTGGAAGGTGCGGATTGAGGATGGCGTGTAGCCTCTTCGTCTCAAACCACATAGTGTTGGCATCCTCGGGTCATCCCAGCCGTCGACAATCCCTTGTTCAATCAAATTGCGAAGTTTTCTTTTGGACATGACCGTGTGCGTAATACCCAAGCGAGCAAATTCAATCTGGCGCGGCTTGCATGGCACGGAGCAATTGTTGATGACCCAATCGTAAAGCGGCCGATGCGCTTCGAATTCCAGAGAACATAGTGAATGTGTAATGCCTTCGAGCGCGTCCTCAATCGGGTGAGCAAAATCATACATCGGATAGATACACCAGCGATCACCCGTATTATGATGACGGATGCGGTTGATGCGATAAATGACCGGATCTCTCATGTTGAAATTGCCGGAGGCTAAATCAATCTTAGCACGAAGTGTCATTTTGCCATCTGCGAAATCGCCGTTTTTCATTTTTGCAAAAAGTTCAAGGCTCTCTTCTATCGGACGATCACGATAGGGGCTTTTGGCCGGCGTCGAGAGGTCACCGCGGTTCATTCGAACCTGGTCAGCGGTCTGCTCACAAACATATGCCAGACCTTTGCTGATGAGCTCTGTTGCGAATTCATACATGTTGTCAAAGTAATCGGATGCATAGAAAAAACGATCTCCCCAATCATGCCCCAACCAGCGAATATCTTCCTTAATTGCATCGACATATTCTTCATCTTCTTTGGTCGGATTAGTGTCATCCATACGAAGGTTGCACAGCCCTCCAAAACGCTCCGCTGCACCGAAATCGATTTCCAAGGCCTTGGCATGACCGATATGAAGGTAGCCATTGGGCTCAGGAGGAAATCGCGTATGTACGGTCATGCCGTGGAATTGTCCACCGGGCGCAATATCCTGCTCAATCATGTCGAAAATAAAATTACTGCTTTGATTCATTTCACACCTCTTTGGAATAATTATTTAATGTCAGAAAGTCTTGAAAGAGCAAGCACAATGCGTTTTAATGATTCGTCCCGGCCGAGTAACAATAGAGCTTCTACGGCACCACCGGGCGTCACAAGGGTGCCGGTGATAGCGATACGTAATGGCCACATGACGAGCGCGTTTTTGACGCCCTCAGACTCCGCCATTGCGGACAGACGGCTCAGCAGAGTATCTTTATTCCAGTCCGATATATCAGATAGAAGGGAAGAGAGCTTCTCAAGCATTGCCTTTGAGGTTTCTATGGTCGATTTGCTCTTCTTGTGCTCGAACAGCTCAAGCTCATATTCTGGTAAATTCTTCACATACGAAATTTTTCCGGGGATATCGATAAACTTCGTGATTCGAGGTTGTAAAACCTCAAGTAATATCGCGCTCAGTTCATCACTCACTCCGAGTTGTTTATAATACGGGGTAGCATGATTGTAAAAACTTTGTGCGTCCATTCCGCGAATGTACTCTGCATTAAACCAATCGAGTTTGTCATAATCGAAGGTCGCAGGAGACTTGCTAATTCCTTCTATCGAAAAAGCCTGGATTAATTCCTCGATCGAAAAAATCTCGCGCGTCTCGTCCTTCGGGCACCAGCCCAACAATGCGATGTAATTGATAATCGCTTCAGGCAAATATCCATTGTCGACCAAGTCCTCAAAACCGGTCGCTCCATGCCTCTTAGAAAGCTTTGACACGGTGCCATCCGAGTTCTTTCCTTGAATCAGAGGCAGGTGGACATACTCGGGAATATCCCAACCAAATGCTTGATAGAGAAGATTATACTTTGGTGTTGAGGAAAGATACTCGCTCCCGCGAACAACATGTGTAATACCCATCAAATGGTCGTCAACGATATTTGCAAAATTATACGTCGGAAAACCATCTGCCTTTATCAGGATCTGATCCTCAAGCTCTTTATTGGGAACAGTGATCTCGCCGTACACATGATCAAAAAAAGTCGTAAATCCTTCAAGGGGCGCCTTTTGTCGAATGACGTGCGGAACATTCATAGCGAGTTTATCAGCAACATCCTCGGAACTCAGTTCTCGACAGTGGCGATCATATCCGGCGGATTCGGGAGTGCCTGACGATTGTCTTAGCCCCTCGAGTCGCTCCTTTGTACAGAAGCAATAATATGCCTTGCCTTCTCGAACTAATTGTTCCGCAAAAGGCCGATACAGGTGCATGCGCTCACTTTGAACATAGGGACCGAAAGGACCACCGATGTCTGGACCTTCATCATGTATAAGCCCGGCACACTTAAGTGTCTGATAAATAATATCCGTCGCGCCCTCGACCAAACGTTCACGATCCGTATCCTCAATACGCAAGATAAAACTTCCGCCCATAGACTTAGCAAGTAAGTACTCATAAAGCGCGGTACGAAGATTTCCGACATGCATAAACCCCGTCGGGCTCGGCGCGAATCGCGTGCGCACGCTCGAGCATACTGTGTTTGAAGTTGGCATAAAACACCTCTTTGTTGTAATACTAAGTACATATATTACCATTAAAAGTGCGTTCGATAAACACGAAAAGCGCTGTCTCCTGAAGATAAAGCTATTCACAGAGTGTCGAAAAAAGTGATATGATAAACATTAGCGAAAAAATGGAGGGAAATCGAGTGAAGTGTGTCGAAATCGGCAGTGGCAAATTGGCTGTCATTGGTCACGATATTGCAAAGTCCTCCATTGAGGAGCACATCAAAAATTTCGATTTGCCTCCGAGAGTTGCGATTCTCACGGATCGCGAAGTGTCGGGATATTACCTAAAGGACATTATAGAATATTTGCGACCACACGTCAGCAACCCAGCCATAATTATTACCGACGGCAATACTATGGCCAAAACTATTGATGCCATCAAGCCGATTATTGAAAGGTTATTGGATTTTGAATTTGGTCCTGCTGACCTGCTCATTGTGCTTGGCGGTGGCGGGTTGATTGATGTTGCACGATTTGTTACGGGCATTTTCAACTGTCCGATGCATACGCTCATCGTTCCAACTACGCTTCTGGCAATGGTTGAGGCATCGCAGAACAACAAGGCGTTCTTAAGCTTTCAAAGTTATAAAGATCTTCTGCAGATAGACACTCATCCAAGTGATGTTATTATAGATACGGCCTTTCTTCGAACGGTCTCAGCACGGATTACCAACAATGGCGCGGCTCAAATTGTTTTCTACGGTCTGATAGATGACAGAGACTTGCTTACAAGACTTTCTGTTCCCGGTGACATAGCAGGATTGATTGAAGCAGCCATCCGCTCCGGCATGAAGATCCGCACAAATAAACCCAACAGTCTTCTTTACGGGAGGGAGATTGCGAATGCAATCGAGACACACTTTCGCTTTCTAAAATATACTTCGGGCGAATCGATGGCTCTGGCTCTGATGGCAATGAATCATTCTACGAAACTTGAAGCGTTGTATCATCGAGTCGGATTGCCAACAAGAGTTGAAGGAGTAACTCGCGAAACGCTAATTAAACGCATTCTCAGTCGATTGGTCTATGAAGGAGATTCCACATCCATTATTATGAAAGATGAGCACGGAAGTATCGCGCCCGTTCGCATGAGCAAAATAGAGGCCCAAGCTTACTTTGAAAACATTCTGGCAGTGATATTGCAAACATGAGGTATACAATGAATATCCATCAAAAAACTGTAAAAAAGAAGATGTCTAAGCGGCTGATGGCGACGGCCTCCGCAATTATATTGATGATTTCTCTTGTAATAAGCGCATGTTCTGACGCTGCTAAGCAAGATATACTACCTGCGGCGTTTGGTGATTACGGCTCTGATTTTGCATTGAAGCTTGCGACAACATATCCGCAACGGTATTCGTTTTCGTTTCAAGAAAAGCAGGCCGGAGAGATGATTCGTGATGAGCTCGCAGGAATGGGTTACGAGGTTGAGACTCAGAGTTTTTCGGTTGAGGGGTCTGCGTCGGCGAACTATATCGTTCACATTAATGGCGAAGGTTTCATGCAACGTGAAACGGATGAAAAGTATGTGCCTGTTCGAAAAACGGTCGTGATTGGCGCGCATTATGACACCCCACAACCGGCTTATTTCGAGTTGCCCGAGGGTGAGACAACGCCCCTTTATAACGGAATTCAAAATAACGCGTCGGGCGTCGCTGCCTTGATGACATTTGCCGAGCAAGCGGCCAATTACAACTTTGCATACGATGTCGTGTTAGTGTTTTTTGGTGCGTCCTCTTCAAATTATGCCGGTTCAAACTATTTTTTAAGTTCGCTTGACCAAGAAGCATTTTTGTCACTGGAAGCGATGTATTGTGTTGAAAGCATATACGCAGGAGATAAACTTTATGCAAGTTCCGGGCGAAATTCTTTGGAACCGGGTCAAAAATATGATAGACGTCGAAAGCTTTATGAGGCATACGATGTTGTGTATGACAATATGTTAAATTCGAAAAACGGAGTTGACTTGCTTTATAACATGTCCGGTGCATATGTGGATGTTAACGGGGATAATCAGGTGGACATATATCGGGAAGTGACCTTGACACCGTCGGATCATTTGCATTTTGATGAAAAGAACGTGCCCATCGTTTTCATTGAGTCGTTTGATTATAATTTTTCGGTGGTCGATCAAATGAAAGAGACGAAGAACCTGAATTTGCAGCGCACGGGGGGCTTTGTCCGTGGGACGATACAGGATTCATCGTCGCTCTTGATCGAAGAGATTGGCAAGGATCAACTCAAGTCAAGGATCAATAATGTTGCGTTTATCCTCTTGGAATCGGTAAATAAGGGATCCCACAATTGTATTCCGACCTCTCAATACGAAAAAGGGGAGCGGCTTGATCCGATTCACGAGGTTGCAGTCGCTAGGGATCCTCGAGCAACAACAAAGCCTACATAACAAGGATTTTAATTATCAGTTATTTGAAATAAAAGAAAAACTTCAAAACATCACCCGTCTCCCAACGAAAATTAATTGACTGGAATTCACCGGGCTTCAATGTTGATACTTTGTCCTTGCCATCGCAGGAGGGTTTGATGACGTATTCGGGGTTTTCGGGTAAGTCTTTTGAGAAATACCCGACTAACTCGTGATCGTTTAGCGAGACAATAGCGTTATAACAGTTCTCAGGAATCAGCACATCCAGTCTAAAACGCGCGGGTTGCGTGCACTGAAATAGAAAACCCAAACAAATTCGATCCGGAGCCTGAGAAATCACTTTCTGCGTCACTATAACCGATGCATCATCGGTTGAGATCTCGTATTTATTGTCAACATATTCTGAAACGATTAATCCTTCGAATATATCACCGGTTATGAAAGTATTTCCGGTTGGCTCTGAATTGTTTATGGATTGAATGTCTATATCAGTCATTGTTTCACCCTCGTTGAATTATTTTTTCCAATGATGATATAGTATAGAAAACAACACCGACACTTGCAAGCGATACGTGAATGATACCGGCGGAATAACGGCTTGATTTTGGAGGAAGTATGAAGGTTTATCGATTTGGAATCGCAGGGCCCGGTGTAATAGCCGAAAAATTTGTACAAGGATTAATGGTCACTTCAAATGCAGTTCTGGCAGCTGCTGCGTCCAAAAACATATCCAGAGCAGAAACATTTTTAGAAAAATACGCCTCAAAATATCCCGATACAAAAGCTTATGGGAACTACGAAGAAATGGCTCGTGATCCCGATATTGATGCAGTATATATTTCAAACTTGAATGATGCGCACTGCGACACAGCAATGCTTTTTTTAAATCACAAAAAACCGGTTATTTGTGAGAAGCCCTTTGCGCTTAATGCGATGCAAGTCTCGCAGATGATTGACTGTGCTCGTCTCAACAATGTCTTGCTCATGGAGGCGATGTGGACGAGGTTTTTGCCGGTAACAGAGAGGGTCGTCTCGTGGATCAATGACGGACGTATCGGTGTCCCGATGCACGCCATATCAGACTTTGGAATGGCGCTGATTGATCGCCCCGAACATCGGACGTTGTCATTTCATAATGGCGGCGGCGCATTGCTTGATTTAGGAGTGTATCCGATTTCTTTTTTCAATATGATATTTGGTGGACAGCCGATGTTAATACAGAGCATGGTTGCGAAAGCAAATAGCGGCGTAGATATTGCATTTGATGCCGTATTTCGCTATAAGATGACGCATAACCTATATGGAGAAGATCATGTGACCGCATATACTACGGTTTCGATAGACAAGAATATGACCAACCGCATGCTCATAATCGGCTCACTTGGATCGATTGAAATCACGAATTTTTTCGCGGGGCAATCGGCCGCGCTTTATCGCTCGGTCGAACCCGCAATTGTTATCGAGAGAGAACCGGTCGAGATTTTTTTGCCAGAAAGGGTAGATTTTGGATATTCCCATGAGATCAAGTCTTTTCTTAATTGTCTTGATAACGGTTGGAAAGAAAACCCGATTATGCCGTTATCGGACACATTAGATGTTATAAAGACTATGGATTTAATGCGAATGCAGTGGCATATGAAATTTCCTCAGGAGAATTGAAAAGCGACGCTTTTGCATCGCCGAATCAGCAAGACAATAACAAAAAGATTGTTAATATAACGTTGGAATTTTTATCAATCGAAGATCAAGAAAATATTGTTGATAGTGGACGTAAAAAACATAAAAACATGCGGCGGCGAGTGCGAAAATGAGAATGCCAAAAAGTCTTGGGCAACGAGATTCGTTTGTGATAGATGATTTGCAAATCGCATCGTGAATCAAACTCGAACTATTTCTGGCGAAGCCGAATAAAAGCGTGAGAGGAATACCAATTGGAGCTGTTGCGACAGTGATGGTTTTAAGGAGTGAGCGAAGAAATGTTCGTCCGACGAAATAATTGCCTGGAAACTCCGTCTCAATATTTGCCATTATCTTGCCTGGTGTCGCACGTAGTAACAAAGTGCTCAGCAGCTCGTAAATGAAGAAGATGCCTATGAATAAGATATAAACTTGAAGATAGGCTTTTTCTTCACCTCCGGCAAATCGGCTGACGACGCTGAAGATGGTGTAGTAATCAAGAACATAAAGCAAGCCGGACATTAAAGCACCGGCAATAAAAAAATCGAGCAAGAAAGCGATAAAGCGACGGGAGATTGGAGCGTCATTCATGCGGTAACCTCCGATATGAGATGATTTATCAAGATTTATGAAGAATAATGATATTACATCGTATCACTTGCGGTTTTTTTCGTCAAATATATTCAAGATATGAAGACGATGGGATGCTCATGTTGGAATAGGCAAGGCGTATCGTCGTGATTGCTATCCATTTAGTAGTTTTTATAAAGATCATCGATACTGCAATGAAATAGAGTGGCGATAGATGGCATGCGAGTAGCTCGAGGCATTTTTTTCCCCTTTTCCCAAGTCGAGATGGTCGTTTGATCAAGGCCGAGACTTAAAGCGACCTCATGCTGGCTCAATCCGCATTTTTTCCGATAATATTTAAAGGCGTTCATAAAATCTCCGGAATATGAATCAAATTCATATTTATTATAACGAATAAATCATGAAAAATACTATCAAAAAAATAGGCCGCCTCAATTTGCTTTGTATAAGCCTATTGAGACAACCTATATGAGTCGAGTTCGAAAAAAGCAATATTAGACTTTGGTTACCCAACCGTATTGATCTTCAATTCTGCCGCTTTGAACCCCGGTGATTGTGTCATATACCATCTTGGCAATAGGACCAATCTTGTTGTCGTTGATGATAATTTCATTATCTTTGTACTTGAGTTCGCCGACCGGAGAAATAACGGCTGCGGTTCCGGTTCCAAAGGCCTCAGTTAAGCGCTTTTCACGTCCTGCAGTAATAATTTCATCGATGGAAATCAGTCTTTCCTGAACTTCCATGCCTAGGGATTTAGCCAGTTCGATGCAGGAACGTCGAGTGATGCCGGGAAGGATGCTACCGTTGAGAACCGGAGTGACTAAAACGCCATCGATGACAAAAAACATATTCATTGAGCCGACCTCTTCAATATACTTTTGCTCAATGCCATCAAGCCACAGTACTTGAACATAACCACTACGGTGCGCCTTGTCTTGCGCAATCAAGCTAGCGGCATAATTGCCGGCACACTTCGTAAAACCGGTACCGCCTCTGACGGCACGAACAAAATTCTCTTCGACATAAATCTTTACAGGATCGATGCCCTGCGGATAATATGCACCGGATGGAGAAAGAAGAATCATGAATTTGTAAGTCGAAGACGGTCTGACACCGAGATAAGGGTCAGTTGCAAAAACAAAAGGGCGAATATACATAGATTCGCCGTCACCGGTCGGAATCCATTCTTTATCGAGATCGACTAAGGTTTTTGTCGCATGCACACAAAAATCAGGATCCAAATGGGGGATGACCAGACGATTGTCAGACTCATTCATGCGCTCAAAGTTGAGTTGCGGACGAAACAAGTTAATGCTTCCATCTTTGCAACGATAAGCCTTAAGCCCTTCGAAAACGGCCTGCCCATAATGGAAAACCATGGCCGTGGGCTCAATAGCGATTGGGCCGTATGGCTCAATCCTGGGATTAATCCAACCTTGACCATCTACATAGTCCATGACGAACATGTGATCGGTAAAGAATTGTCCGAAAGGCAAGGGCTGCCCCGGAATCGGCTTGCTGCGTGGTGAAGATGTTTTCTTGATATCAATCGATGGGAACATAATGAAGCCTCCTAACCTATTTCCTTGACATTATAATACGATATGAATCGTTTCGGACACATAATTCAAAAATCCATAGTAATTTTGATAAATATACATTAACATAAGTCGCTTTGCGTCAAAAACTATGCTAAATCACAATATATTTAATTGACGGCATTGGCCGCACGACCCTCAGAGCAAGAAGGATCATATCGAAAAATTCTGATTTCTCATTTGTTGAACAATTGTTCTTGTCATGTTACTCTGAAAAACGGTGAGGAGTCAACGCCGCGTTGATGCGTATTTTTGTTAGATTTTGATATAAAGAGGTGGTTTATTTTGGTCAAGAATACACTTCGAAATAAAGACTATTTCCCAGACGAAATGTTTGCACCGTTCAAGATTGAGGCGGATATGGTGCCGACCGGAGATCAGCCGGTCGCAATTGATCAATTGGTTCATGGACTCGAGAGTCAATTGCCCGCTCAGACACTTCTCGGCGTCACGGGGTCGGGAAAGACATTCACTATGGCCAACATCATTGCCCGGACACAACGTCCGGCGCTGGTCATCGCTCACAACAAGACTCTGGCGGCGCAACTTTGCGCTGAATTTCGTGCGATGTTTCCGAATAATGCGGTAGAATTCTTTGTCAGTTACTATGATTATTATCAGCCTGAAGCATACATCGCGGCTTCGGATACATATATAGAAAAGGATTCGTCAATCAACGATGAGATTGATCGCATGCGGCACAGCGCAACGTCTTCGCTACTTGAACGCAAGGATGTTATTGTCGTCGCGTCCGTTTCTTGTATTTATGGGTTAGGAGATCCGGAGGATTACAAATCACTCATGGTTAGTTTACGGCCGGGTATGCGTAAGACGCGTGAGCAAGTCATGCGAGAACTGGTATCTATTCGGTACATTCGAAATGATTTTGAGTTGACGCGCGGTACTTTTCGAGTCAGAGGCGATACACTGGACATATATCCACCATCTTCGGAGGAGTTACTGACTCGGGTTAGTTTTTTTGGTGATGAGATTGAGAAGATCACTGAGGTTGACCGCATTACCGGGAAAATCCGTTTTTCGAGAAACTATGCTTCTATCTTCCCCGCATCGCATTATGCAACCAATGATGAAAAACTGAAAAAGGCACTCGAGACGATCGAGCAGGAGCTTGAAGTTCGTGTGGATGAACTCAAAGCACAGGGAAAGCAGATTGAGGCATATCGACTGGAACAAAGGACCAGATATGACTTGGAACTTCTTCGTGAGACCGGTTTTTGCAAAGGCATTGAGAACTACTCCAGACATTTATCGCAAAGAGAGCCTGGCTCGGCACCGTTTACACTTATGGACTTTTTCCCGGATGATTATCTGCTGTTTATCGACGAATCGCATGTGACGATACCGCAAGTTGGTGCGATGTTTAATGGTGATCGTTCGCGCAAATCCTCTCTTGTCGATTATGGTTTTCGTTTGCCGTCCGCATTCGACAATCGACCGCTTCGGTTTGAAGAATTTGAGGAGCGGATGGGGCAGGCGATTTTCGTCTCTGCTACGCCATCGACTTACGAATCGAACCACAGCAAACAAGTCGTAGAGCAAATTATTCGACCGACTGGGCTTGTGGATCCCGAAGTCTATATTCGGCCGGTCGAAGGTCAGATTGATGATATACTTTCTGAAATTCGACTAAATACTCAGAAGGGTGAACGCAGTCTGGTCTTAACACTGACCAAGAAAATGGCGGAGGATTTGACGAGTTTTCTCGCGGGTGAGAATATTCGGGTCAAGTACCTTCATTCCGATGTAGAAATGGTCGAGCGAATGAAGCTCTTGAGGGATTTACGGCGTGGTGCTTTCGACGTGCTTGTCGGAATCAATCTATTGAGAGAAGGACTGGACTTGCCTGAAGTGTCTCTGATCATGATTCTTGATGCCGATAAGGAAGGTTTTTTGAGATCGGCGCGATCGCTGATACAGATTATCGGGCGTGCTGCGAGAAATGTGAACGGTCGAGTAATTCTTTACGCTGATCAGGTGACGGATTCGATGTTTGATGCAATTTCTGAGACGAACCGCCGCCGAGAGCTTCAAATCGCATATAATAAGGAGAACAATATTACGCCGCGCAGTATCATTAAGAATGTTCATAACGTTTTGGATACCATTGAGGAGATCAGCCAAGAAGAAAATCTGTCCGAGGCGGCGATTGAGCCGTTGATTTCGGACAAGACAACTTCTTTAACTGTTCCGGAGCTCAAGGTTCTTGCTGTCAGACTCGAACGAGAAATGAAGGCGGCAGCAAAAGAGCTGGATTTTGAGCAAGCGGCGCGTTTGAGGGATTTGCTGATTATCGTAAAAGGACGAATCAAGTAATTGTTGGGAGAATATCGTGAGTAGCGACAATATTTCAGGTTTCGTGCATCTTCATCTTCACACAGAATATAGCTTACTCGACGGCGCGATTCGAATTCGCGAATTAGCAAAGCGTTTGAAGGCTCTGGGGCAGAACGCGTGCGCTATTACGGATCATGGTGTCATGTACGGTGCCGTAGATTTTTTCAGAATCATGCGCGACGAAGGCATCCATCCAATCATTGGATGCGAGTGTTACGTGGCGCCACGTTCGCGGTTTTTCAAAGAAGGAGCTGCGGATAAGGATGCGCATCACTTGGTGTTGCTGGCCAAAGATCAGATCGGCTTAATCAATCTTAACCGCTTGGTGTCCAAGGGCTTTATAGACGGATTTTATTACAAACCCAGAGTAGATTTGGAGTTGCTAGCTGAACATTCAGAAGGCTTGATCGCTTTGTCAGCGTGTCTCGCAGGCCACGTTGCGCGTGATATTCTCGACCATTCTTATGACCAAGCCGTGGCGACCGCTTTAAAATATGATCAGATCTTCGGTCGCGGGAATTACTATCTTGAGATTCAGTCCAACTCAATTCCGGAACAGGCAAAGGTCAATCAACTACTGATTCGCATGTCCAACGAGACAGGGATTCCTTTGGTGGCAACAAATGATTGTCATTACCTCGAAAAAGAAGATGCCAAGGCACATGATGTACTCCTTTGCATGCAAACCGGTAAGCGCTTGACTGACACAGATCGAATGCGAATGCCGACGGAGGATTTCTACGTCAAATCAGAATCGGAAATGCGCGCTTTTTTCGGTGAGGTGACATCAGCGATTGATAATACAGTGGATATCGCCAATCGATGCCAAGCACAATATGTTTTTGGGAAGATTCATTTGCCTTCGTTTGATGTGCCGGAGTCGTATGCCAATCATTTGGAATATCTGAAGGATTTATGCGTTTCCGGCTTAGAAAAGCGATTCCGAACATTGGGGGCTGAGCGTTGGCCCAACAGCCAAAAGAACATCTACTACGAGCGGCTTGATTACGAACTTTCTGTAGTCGACAAGATGGGCTATACCGACTACTACTTAATTGTTTGGGATTTTATTCGCTTTGCCAGAGACAATGGAATCATGGTTGGACCCGGACGCGGCTCGGGTGCGGGGTCATTGGCGGCATATGTGCTCGGTATCACGGATATCGATCCAATACGCTATGGACTGATTTTTGAAAGATTTCTCAATAGCGAGCGCGTGAGCATGCCGGACTTTGATATCGATTTTTGTTATGAGCGCCGTCAAGAGGTGATTGACTATGTCACGCAAAAATACGGCTCTGATCGTGTTGCACAGGTGGTGACGTTCGGAACGTTGGCTGCTCGAGCATGTGTTCGCGATGTTGCGAGAGCTCTTGACGTGCCATACTCTCAAGCGGATCGACTTGCAAAGCTCATACCGAGCACACTCGGCATTACGATTCAGAAAGCGCTTCAAGTATCTCCGGACCTCGAAAAAGAGTATCGGCAGGATGAGATGGCTAAGCAAGTGCTCGACACGGCAATGAAGTTTGAAGGTATGGCCAGACACGCGTCAACGCACGCCGCTGGTGTTATTATTTCCGGCGTACCGCTCACAGAACTTGCCCCGCTTTCCAAAAATGACGATAATATCGTCGTACAGTTTGCAAAAGGTAATGTTGAAGAAATCGGTCTCTTAAAATTTGACTTTTTAGGACTTCGAACGCTGACCGTGATGCGAGATACAGCGGATGCAGTTTTTGAAAACCATGGCGTTCGTATCGAATTTGAAACGCTTCCAATAGATGATCCGGAGGTTTTCTCTTTGATTGCCAAAGGGGACACTGAAGGCGTATTCCAACTCGAGAGCGCCGGGATGACCTCTTTTATGATGGATCTTCAACCATCTTCTCTTGAGGACATCATTGCCGGCATATCGCTTTATCGACCGGGACCGATGGATCAAATACCGCGATATGTTAGTGCAAAGAAGGATCCGAAGACCATTCATTACGATCACCCGATGCTGGAGCCTATTCTGGATGTCACATACGGATGCATGGTCTATCAAGAACAAGTGATGCAGATCGTTCGTGATTTGGCTGGATTTTCGATGGGTCAATCCGACAATATTCGCCGCGCGATGTCCAAGAAGAAAGCTTCCATCATGGAGAAGTATCGCACTTTATTTATTCATGGCGGGTTAGACGAACTCGGTCGTACTGTCGACGGCGCTGTGAAGCGAGGTGTTTCAGAAAAAATCGCGGCGAAAATCTTTGAGGATGTGACACACTTCGCGGGCTATGCATTCAACAAATCACATGCGGCTGTGTATGCGACAATTGGCTATTATACGGCATATTTAAAATACTACTATCCAACGGAATTCATGTCCGCCATGCTCAACAGTTATCGAGGCAATTTGACACAGGCGGCCTGGTATATTGGTTGTTGCAAAAAAATGGGGATCGACGTGTTGCCACCGGATATTAATCAGAGTATGGCGAAGTTTACGACCCGAGGAGATCAGAAAATCCGAATGGGGCTTTCGGCCATTAAGAATGTCGGATTTGCTGCAATAGAACGCCTGATCTCCGAACGGTCTGAAAATGGCCAATATGAGTCTTTTGGACAGTTTTTACGCCGTATTGATGCCATTGACATCAATAAAAAAGTGGTTGAGAGTCTCATTTATTCTTGTGCCTTGGATGGGTTCGGGATATCTCGCGCTGCGATGCTTGCGGCGATGGAGCCATTTATTGCACAGCTTCAGAGTGCTAAAAAGAAAACTATGGATGGTCAAATGTCGCTGTTTTCAATGGGTGAGTCGGCAACGGATGATACCGAAGCGGAGCCCATATATCCGAATGTCGATGAATTCGATATGTCTGATCGTCTTGCTAAGGAAAAAGAAGTGCTCGGCATTTATGTATCCGGCCATCCGCTTGAGGCATATGCGGAAAGTATTAGGCGTTCGACCACAGCCAACGCCGCACTTTTTTGTACAACAGATGAGCCATGTGAGGCTGGAGCGAAGCGAATACTCCGGGATCGCGAGCGTTTAGTTATGGCCGGATTGGTCATGAGTAAGAGCACAAAGCTGACCAAAAAGCAGGAGATGATGGCTTTTTTGAATATGGAGGACATGGTCGGGAGCTTTGAAGTCATCGTTTTTCCACATACATTTAAGCAATTTGGTGCGTTGGTAGCCGAGAATCAGGTTTTGCGTGTGACCGGCTTGGCCAGCATTCGAGAGGATGAACCACCGAAATTGATAGCAGAGCGCATAGAAGTTCTGAATCCGGACGAACCGGAGCTTTCTGCGTCATCGAGATCAGCTGAAAACGAAGTGCCGGGCATGGAGCGAGATTCTGAGTCCGATTCTTCAGGGAGGTTCTATCCTGAGTCTGTCTCTAACAATCATCAGACCGATATGACGCATCAATTAGTTGAAGATGTGATTGCGGATGAGACGAATCGCAAATACGAGGGGGTTGAAACAGAACTCCCTGATACAATCGAACATAAGAACGTGGTTTCAAAGCTAGCGATTCGCTATACGGGTCACTCCGATGATGCTGCATATCGAAGACTTTTGGCATTGTTTTCATATTTTTCGGGAAGCACACCAGTCATCGTCTATTTTCACAAGGAAAAGAAGCAGATACGTTTGTCACAAGATTACTGGGTAGATATGTCTGATGACTTGCTCGAAGAAATAGCTCGTCGCGTCGGAGAGGATAATGTCGCGCTGTTGTAAATTTGAGTCGCGCATATCTTCGCTTTTTCTTTTTCACAACTCTATGTATAATGAAGTGAAACTCAATTTCGAACGGACAAATATATGACGTGGCCGAAATGGCTGCGCAGTAAATATATGGATATAGATAATAAGGAGATATTTATGACGGAAACAGAAAAATATTCAATCGACAATTTGCCAGATCTTAAGAATTTACGTGCGATTAATTATGCGAACATTCCGGACGATCAACGGCCGAGAGTGAGAAGCATCGGTGTGTTGACCAGTGGCGGTGACGCGCCGGGAATGAATGCGACAATTCGTGCAGTTGTTCGTGCGGGAATCAATAACGGGATTCGCGTATTCGGGATAACACGAGGTTTTCACGGTCTCTGGAAAGGCGAGTTTGATGAAATCACGACCCGTCAGGTATCCGAGACATTGCAACGTGGCGGGACGTTTTTAATGACCGCGCGCTCCAAGACTTTCGAGACTCCGGAGGGCGTTGTTAAAGGCGCAAAAATGTGTAATGTATTCGGGGTTGAAGCGTTGGTTGTCATTGGTGGAGATGGTTCGTTTAAAGCTGCTAGGGACTTGGCGCGCATTGGGTTGCCGGTGATTTGCCTTCCGGGTACGATTGATAACGATATCGCTTCAACAGAATATACGATTGGTTATGATACCGCGATGAACACGGCGATGGAGGCAATTGATAAGTTAAGAGATACAGCTTCTTCACACGAGCGGTGCAGTGTCATTGAAGTGATGGGACGTCATGCCGGATATATCGCTTTGAATGTCGGCATCGCGACCGGTGCAGAAGTGGTTTTGATTCCTGAACACAAATACGACCTCGATCGCGATGTTATTCGGACTATTTTAGACGGACGAAACATGGGGAAACGCCACTATGTCGTCATCGTTGCGGAGGGCGCAGCAAAGGCGACAGATATTGCAGAACAGATAGAGAAGGCGACGGGTATTGAGTCGCGGCCTACAATTCTTGGACACCTGCAGCGAGGCGGGAGTCCGACACTGAGAGATCGTACAATGGCAAGTTTGATGGGTATTCATGCTGTAGAGTGTATCTCTCAAGGGTTACTTAATCGAATTATCGTACTCAAACAGGGCGCAATCGCGGATGTTGATGTTGAGGAGGGTCTTCAGATGGAAAAGACCATCCCTGAGATTGATTTGCAACGTTCACGCCTTCTCAAATAGGAGATCGAATGAAAACAAAACTTAAACTTGAATGGACCATCCCGAATATACTCACGACAATACGGCTACTGGCTATTCCTGTTATGGCTATTTTTATTTTTCGAATGAGGCAAGGTCAAGAACATGAGGAATTGAGCGCAACAGTCGCTTTTGTATTTTTTGTTGCGATCTGGTTGACTGATCTGGCTGACGGCTATATTGCTCGCAAGTATGACATGGTTTCTGAGTTTGGGAAAATATACGATCCTTTTGTGGACAAGCTTTTTCAATTTACAACGGCGTTTATGATGTTGCTGATTGGTCGCATTCCGCTCTGGGTAGTCATGTTTATTCTTGTTAAAGAGATTGTTATGATTCTTGGCGGGGCGTTTGTATTACAACAGATGAAGCTTGTCGTAATGGCGAAATGGTATGGAAAGGCCTCAACCGTCCTTTTTGTCATGGCACTTGCTTCGCTGTTTTTCCTTACCAAAGATACTTTGTATTATGCGCATTTCATATTTATCCCACCTGTTCTGATGGCAACCTTTTCGACAGTTCGTTATGCGATGAACGCAATCGTCAAGTTTAATGAGATGAACGAAGATAATCCTGAGGATGTATCCTCAGGCCAGAACATCAGTTAAGTGCTGTTCATAAGCTGTTCAACAACCGTTATTAGTAAACTGGGAGAATTATGTATACGACTTTTGAAAAAAATTTCGAGGCGTCTCGTATTAAGGGTCGCCCATTATCGACATTAGAATTTGATAAGATTCGAGAAAAACTCTTGGCAAATGCCAAGACGCCCTTTGGAAAGAGTGTATGTCGTGACTTATTTCCAAGTTCGGATTTCGATCGTGTGAAAAGCGATTTAAATCGAACCGATGAGGCATTTCAGTATATTCAAAGTGAAGGATCCATATCGTTTTCGGGCATTTCGGATATTACTTCTTCTGTATCGTACGCCTTAAACGGCGGTGTTTTGTCCATGCAAGAATTGCTTGATGTTGCATCGTTTTTCAGAGCAGTGAATCGGCTGGAACGATTGGCAAAAGAGACACATCTCAAAGAGGGTGTGTTTGCTGACTATTTTGCGTCACTTAAATCAGATATGGTAGCAGAGAAGGATATTTCCTTTTGCATTAACACCCCGGAGGAGATGAATGATCGCGCCAGTGATACCTTATATGATTTGAGACGACACATCCGTACGGCTCAAAGTCACATTCGCCAGTTATTGGAGAAAATCATCAGAAATCACCCCGAGGCTTTACAGGAACAGTTGGTGACCATTCGAAATGATCGCTATGTGGTGCCCGTGAAATCCGAGAGACGGTCTGAGATTCCCGGAATTGTACATGATATGTCTTCGAGCGGACAGACCATTTTTGTCGAACCACTGGGTGTTGTGGAAGCAAATAATAAAATTGCCGAATGGATTGCTGCTGAAAAACAAGAGATTGAGCGCATTCTTCAGAGATTGTCCGGTATCGTCGCGGCATCGTTTGACATGATCACGAAAGATATCGCGTGGATTGCGCAAATCGATTTTTGTTGTGCCAAAGCGACGCTGGCACTTGATATGCGTGCGACTTGCCCGATTCTCAATCAAGAGGGTCATATTTTTCTTCGTAAAGCCAGACACCCATTGATCGATGCGTCAGTCGTTGTTCCGATTGATTTTGAATTGGGCAAACGTTTTCGTACGCTCGTTGTCACCGGCCCGAATACCGGAGGGAAAACGGTTTCGTTGAAAACCTGTGGCCTTTTGACACTCATGGCAATGGCAGGCCTTTTCATCCCATGTCAGGATCATTCGGAAATAGCAGTTTTTAGACAGGTCTTGGCGGACATTGGCGATGAGCAAAGCATTGAGCAAAGCCTTTCTACATTTTCATCCCATATGAAAAATTTAGTCGAAATTCTGCATTTGGCAGATGAATCAACACTTGTGCTAGTTGATGAGCTTGGTTCCGGAACAGACCCGTCAGAAGGCGCGGCTCTGGCAATCTCAATTCTTGATGAATTCAGAAAAAGAGGCGCAGTTACAGTTGCAACAACGCACTACAAAGAGTTGAAGGGCTACGCAATTGAGACGCCCGATGTTGAAAATGCATGTTGCGAATTTGATACTGAGACGCTGAGCCCAACGTATCGTTTGCTCATCGGTATGCCGGGTGTCAGCAACGCATTTGTTATTTCAAAAAAACTTGGGTTGTCTCAGGAAGTCATTGACGCGGCGCAATCGTTTCTCTCAAAAGAAGGTATTCGATTCGAATCCCTCTTGTCAGAAGTTGAACGTCACAATCGCGAAAGCGAAAAACTAAAAAATGAGATTCGACAA
Source organism: Clostridiaceae bacterium (assembly GCA_012838315.1). GTDB lineage: Bacteria > Bacillota > Clostridia > Saccharofermentanales > Saccharofermentanaceae > DUPM01. The sequence goes on along the minus strand of DUPM01000088.1, from coordinate 83,304 downwards.
ATCAGAGATCAGGCCGCACAAGAGAGAGAAGCACTTCGTGTAGAACGGGATAATATCGAAAGTAGCAAACAACGCATTTTGGCACAGGCCCGAATCGAAAAGCAAGAGTTGCTCGAAGAGGCGTTCGACGAATGCGAAGCCATGTTATCTGAAGTGAAACAGAGAAAGAAAAAAACTTCCTTGGAGGAGAGCGAGCGTAAACTTCAAACGATTCGGAATAACCTCAGAGCCGGAATTAGCGATTTGGAGCAAGAGCGCGTCGTTGTTCCCGTAAGTGAATTGGCAGGTCAAAGGCCGGATGTCATCCGAATAGGCGCATCGTATTATTCGGATACTCTCGGAATTGAGGGTGTTTTGATTAAAGGCCCCGACAGCAGAGGACAGTGTGTCATCGCATCGGGAGATATGAAACTTACTGTTTCAGCTCATAGTCTTCGGTACCCGGACAAAGATCAGCCTAAACCGGAGAGCGGCAAGAAACAATCTAGGGCTCCGGTTAAGTCTTCTCAAAGCGGAGCCGGCAAGATCAAAAATGAAAAGATGAAGTCGACGGTTTCGGAATTAATGCTGATAGGAAAAACAGTTGATGACGCTTTGTTTGAACTGGACCACTATATTGACGACTGTGTTTTATCCGGAATGGGTACGGTTCGAATTGTCCACGGAAAAGGTAGCGGCGCTCTGAGGTCTGCGGTTCGCAAACAATTAAAAACCGACAGGAGAGTGGCGTCGTTCAGATCCGGTGAAATCGGTGAGGGCGAAGACGGCGTTACGATTGTGACGCTATAGTCAAAAACAACTATTACTTAATAAATTCCTCGAAAAGAGAGGGGCCAGTCGGATAGAAGATTCCGGTTCCGGCACAACTGTATTCGTCATATTTCTCGACTCCAGAGCGTTTGTCGTCGGTGCTGTCGTACAAAAGAAAAGGTACCGGATTTGAAGTATGTGTGCGAATATCCAGCGGTGTCGGATGATCAGGTAAAAACATAAAACGGAAATCTTCACCGGTTGTCTTTTTGGAATCTTCAAGATGCTGAAGCAGTGGTCTGATTACATCGCTTTCAATTTTCTCAATTGCGCGAACTTTACCGAAAATATCCCCTTGGTGGCCACATTCATCAGGCGCTTCAACGTGAACGTATACGTATTCGATACCTTCCTTGAACGCACGAATGGCAGCCTTTGCTTTACCGAGAAGATTGGAATTTAGATTTCCTGTGGCGCCTTCGACCTCAATCGGTTTCAGGCCGGCACAAATGGCAATGCCGAAAAGCAGATCGACAGCAGATATCACTGCACCTGATTTGTTATACATGGATTGAAAAGACGGCCAGTTTGGTCGGGTGCCTTGCCCCCAGAGCCAAATTGAATCCGCAGTGTTTTTGCCTTCAAGACGTCTCTTAAGATTCACGGGATGGTCCTTGAGCACCTCGTGCGAGCGCTTCATTAGTTGGAGTATTTCGCTTTCCATTTGCCCCTTGGGCAAGTAATGACGTACGTCTTTGTCTGTGATATCGTGAGGCGCAGTCAGTTGAGACTGCAGGGGTCCATTATGCCAGACTAGGCAATGGCGATAACTCCGCCCGGAATATAGGTGAAGGCCCTCTGTGCCAAGAGCCGCATCTAAATCAGTTATGAGAACATGCGCCTCTTCAGTAGAAATCTCTCCGGCAGAATAGTCCTTCATAATCAAGTCTTCATATGACGATAAGGCATTTGATTGTCTCAGGCTGACGAGATTGCATCGAAATACAATATCACCGTCCTGTATTGGGACGCCCATGCTGACCGCTTCCAGAGGGGATCGTCCGGTGTAGTACAACAAAGGGTCATACCCCATAACGGACATGTTCGCAGGACCGCTTCCCGGCTCGACATCGTCGGGCAATGTCTTGACCATGCCACACAGTGCTCGGGATGCATAATCGGAAATGATTGGAGTCACCGCCGCTTGAAGCGGGGTCTTTCCCGACAGAGAAGAATTGGGGATATCGGCCATTCCGTCGCCGAGAACTATTAAATATTTCATTAACTTCATGAGGGCGCTTCGCCCGGCCTCGCAATTTATTATTCACGCCAGTACGGCATACTATCAAATTCGTCGGATACGCTTTACTATAAAACCAGATTTGCTAATATGGTTAGAAGATGAACGATAGCACAAAATTGCTGCCGTTATTGCAGCAATCAATCGTGTGTTAGCACTATCGACGAGATCAGAAGCAGGGGGGGCCTCTGCACTGCGCTCGGGTTTATTCTTGCGTTGACGAAAGAAATGAAACATAATGCGCCTCCCCAAATGACGTTGCCTGATATGTTTATTATCAAGTACAAATTGTGGTAATCTGTACACATAAACCTATTCATCATTTAATTACATATCTGCGCATTCGTCAATCTAAGGATTTGCGGTCAACTCAAGTTGTTGCGCGTGGAGGTTGTTTTGAAAAAAATAATTAAGACAGATGATTCTTCTTATTTCGAGGCCGACCCGCGTCTGCATATATTTGTCGGGGCTTACGGAAGCGGTAAATCCGAAGTATCCGTTCACTTCGCACGGATGCTAGCTGAAAAGCACAAAGATCGTCAGATTATTCTTGCAGATCTCGATATCGTCAATCCGTTCTATCGATCTGCTGATGCGATATCGTCCTTGACGGAAGACAATATACGCGTCATTGCGCCTGTGTATGCCAATACAAATGTTGATGTTCCGGCTTTGCCACCTGAGATTAATGCAATTTTCGATGACGGTTCTGTCATTGGTGTGCTTGACCTCGGCGGTGAAGATCTTGGAGCGAAGGTGCTTGCGGGAATGCGTGGAAAGATTGAAAAAACAGATTTCCGTGTGTATATGGTTATCAATACTTTTCGGCCGTTTACTGTGGATGTCGATGGAATCGCCAATACGGCAGGTATGTTATCTGAAGCATCGAGACTTCCGATCAGCGGTTTTATCGATAACTCAAATTTACTGTCTGAAACGACAGGAGAAGAATTGCGATTGTCTTATCCGGTACTGAGAAAGGCATCGGAGCAGACCGGTATACCGATTCTTTTTGCCGCCGGATTTGATAAATATCTTCCTGCAGATTGGTTGGAATTAACGCCGGACGCTGTACCGTTGTTGCGGATGAAGCAAAGCATTTTCTATAATTATTAATCATAATCATTCATAAAAAATATATATTGGAGGATTATTGTGGGCGAGTACTTGTGGCTGATATGGCCAATTTCTATCGGTATCGGATTGATTGTTATCGGAGGCGTCATCGCTTCAACAGTCAGGCGCATTCGCAGATCGGCATTGGGGACGATTGTCAATGCGGTATCAAGAGAGCTCCAGAGAAATAATGGATCCCTAGATCAAATCACACTGAATCAGGATACCGGGCCCAAGTCCTTGTCCGGAATGAATGAGACATTTAAACCGCAAATCGAGAAAGATTTTCCGACGCTCAATATTAAAGAGCTCATGTCGATGAGCGAGTGCTTGTTGCAAAGCTATTTTGAAGATATAGATACGGATAATCAGACCTTGAGACATTTGCGTGATGTTGAAAGGGAATATAAATTCAAGAACGGCAGACCCATTCCTCTGACACCGTCATTAATGAAAAATATTAGCATGGAAAAGGCCAATAATGAGAGTGAACGGCGCAAACCGTATTTCGCAAGTGTTCGGATTCATCGAACCGTAATTAACCATTACAGCAGACGTGCGGCAACGGCCGTAATCGTCTTTCAGACTGCTCTAGAATATTTGCATTATGTTAAAAAAAATGATATTGTTAGCCTTGGAAATCCGGATAGGATTCAGCAGGTTCGATACAACGTCGAATGGCTATATGTCATCGATGAATCGAAGCTCAACAGCTCGGAGACCCAGGCTCTTTCATTAAATTGTCCGAGTTGTGCCGCACCGATTACTTCGATTTCTTCGAGAAACTGCGAGTACTGCGGGGTTTCGATTGAACCTATCGACATTCGCCTCTGGCGGGCGGATAAGATTTACACTATTTAACAATAAATAATACGGAGGAACAGACATGGGATTAATTAAGGCAGCAATGCAAGCCGTCGGATCTACATTATCCGATCAATATCTTGAATTTTTTACGTGTGATTCGCTCGGGCAGGAGACATTGGTCAAGAAGGGCGCCAGGAAAATGGTGCGCGGCAGCAATAAGGGTGATGCAGAAGTCATCACAAACGGATCTAAGATTGCTGTTCCTGAGGGCACCGCATTGCTATTAGTCGATGGCGGGCAGGTCACAGATTATACGACCGAAGCAGGTATGTATACATGGGATGCGTCATCTGCTCCGTCGTGTTTCGGTAGCAGCGGATTCTTGGATGGAGCCAAAAAGTCTGTTATAGATCTTTGGCAACGTATTAAGGCCGGTGGTGAGACACCGATGCAACAGCGTGTATATTTTGTTAATATGCTCGAAGTGATTGGCAACAAGTTCGGAACTCCGGCAGCGATTCCTTACGATGACCCGACATACAGAGGCATTTATGTACGTGTCAATGGTGTTTTTTCATTTAAAATCGAGAATCCGGTTTCTTTCTTTACGAATATCTCAGGCAATGTCAGTGGTGACTATACTCGTTCTCAACTCATGGAGCAAGCCAAAACGGAGTTTGTTGGTAATCTGACGAACGCGTTGAACCGAATGGGCGATGGTGGAGACGGTATTCGATACAATCGTTTGCCTTCTGAAATTACCAAGCTCACGGGTCACATGAACGAAGTGCTTGATGAAGAGTGGTTGGCAGGACGCGGGATGGTAGTTGTTTCTGTTGGAATTAACAGCATTTCCCCGGACGACGAGTCCAGAGGTCGAATTCAAGAGTTTGATCGTGACATTATACTCTCGCAGAATCCGAACATGCTGATGGCCAGATCCATTGAGTCAAATGCTCGTGCTCAGGTTGACGCTGCGAATAATACAGCAGGCGCGATGACCGGGCTCATGGGCATGGGTATGGTCGGTGGTTTAGGCGGCGGTGGATTTGGTGGAGGTGGCAACCTTAATGCTGCGTGGAACCAAGTCGGGAACCCTGCTAATCCTCCTGCAGGCGCACAAGCGGGAACAGGAGCTGGCGCAGGAGTAACTGCGGGTGCCGGAGCAGCTTACGTTGCTTCAACACCGAGTGGTTGGCAGTGTGGATGTGGTTTCAACGGTAATACGGGTAACTTCTGTGCCGAGTGTGGAGCACCTAAGCCTCAGAATAATGGAAGCTGGACGTGCAGTTGTGGTGCAGGCGGAAATACTGGTAAGTTCTGCTCGCAATGCGGTAAGCCGAAACAGTAGTCTTTTCGAACGAGTGTCCTTTGGGACACTCGTTTTTTATGCATAGGGTTGACAATAAAGTCGATAAGTTTACAATGGTAAGCGCTATAAAGATGTAGACCGGAGATAATTATGGAAGAAAAATCACAACAAGTGAAGCGGAGAGCCGACATGGATCTTCGCAGAAAAAATAGAAACAGAGTCTTAGACATGACCATGGTGTCGTTGTTTTGTGTTCTGATGATTGTATCTGCGAAAATCAGCCTCGTATCGTTTCCTGTGCCGCTGACGTTTCAACTGCCGATGGCAGTGCTCTCGGGCACCTTTTTGGGTTGGAAGAGAGGCATTATGACGCAGGCATTGTATCTTTTCATGGGGCTGGCAGGGTTGCCTGTTTTTGCATCCGGCGGCGGTCTGTCGTATATTTACACGCCGACGTTTGGCTTTCTGTTGGGTTTTGTTGCATGTGCTTTTGTGGGGGGCATAATTTTTGACAGATTTTACCGCAATCATTTCACAGTACAAATTGAATACGCTTTATATGTTTTTTGTGGTGTAGTGGCTGTGGTTGTCTCCTATATGTGCGGTACAGCATACATGTATATTTTCTTTCGTTTTTTTGCGTCCGACGGAGCTTCGGCTTGGACAATTGGCAAGGTATTTGGAGTAGCTGTATTACCTTTCATTTGGAAAGACCTTCTTTTAGTCATTCCTGTTGTCTATTTATCAAAACGTCTGAAATATTTGAGCGAAAGAGTGCGCAGCTGATTTGCTTTTCACTGCACCGGTCGCTATAATAATTAATCAGTGTATTAGAGCAACAGGAGGAAAGCATGGCCAGAGTATCGTTTCAAGATGAGCTGTGTAAGGGATGCGGATTGTGCGTCGCAGTATGTCCGAAGTCCATATTACAGCTGGATAATGATCGTTTAAATTCCAGAGGCTATCATCCCGTTACCTGTATTGATCAGAGTCGTTGCATTGGTTGCACGTTTTGTGCGGTACAGTGTCCCGATTCGGTGATTACAGTTGAGAAGTGAGGGTGTAGCATGAATAAGAGAATATTAATGAAGGGTAATGAAGTCATTGCCGAGGCGGCGATTCGAGCGGGTTGTCGTTATTATTTTGGTTATCCGATTACGCCACAAACAGAAATTATGCATTATATGGCCCTGACGATGAACAAAGCCGGCGGTACATTTTTGCAGGCTGAGAGTGAAGTTGCGGCGATCAATATGGTTTACGGTGCATCAGCCGCCGGTGGTCGGGCGATGACGTCATCGTCTTCGCCCGGAATCAGCTTGAAGCAAGAGGGTTTTTCGTATATTGCCGGTGCGGAGTTACCAGCAGTCGTCGTGAATATTGTTCGCGCCGGCCCAGGACTCGGCGGTATTTTGCCGGCTCAGGGTGATTATTTTCAAGCGACAAAGGGTGGCGGTCATGGAGATTACAGGAATATTGTCATTGCTCCGGCGTCAATCCAGGAGCTGTACGAGATGACCGTTGAGGCTTTCAACTTAGCGGACGAATATCGAATGCTCGTCATGATTTTGGGAGATGGTACTCTCGGACAAATGATGGAGCCTGTACTATTTCGAGAAGAGGAGCCGATTGTTGAGTCTACAAAGGAATGGGCATTGACCGGTAACAAAGGACGCGTTCACAACTCGATTCAGTCAATTTATATTAATCCCGATGATCTCGAAGCCAAAAACAATGAGCTTCAGGCAAAATACCGTGCGATTGAGGAGAAAGAGACTCGATTTGAAGCGATGGAGACAGACGATGCCGAGGTTGTTATTGTCGCGTTCGGTACGTGCAGTCGTATTTGTCGTAATGTCATTCGTCAGGCTCGAGAGCAGGGTGTTAAAGTTGGCATGATTCGTCCGATTACGCTTTGGCCCTATCCGTCAGAAGTGATTTCTGAACTTGCAAAGGACTCTAGTGTGAAGGCTTTTCTTGACGTAGAGCTCAATGCCGGGCAGATGATTGAAGATGTTAAGCTCGCTGTGAATGGCGTTAAGCCGGTTTATTTCCATGGTCGGACCGGCGGTAATCTACCTTCTCAAAAGGAGATTCTGGACCTGATCATGAATATACACAAGGAAGTGAATCAATAATGGCAATCGTATTTGAAAAAACAAAGGGGCTCACGGATAAGCCGTTTCACTATTGTCCCGGTTGTACTCACGGTATTATTCATCGAATTATCGCGGAAGTCATGTGCGAACAGGATATTCTCGAAAATACCATCGGAGTATCTTCTGTCGGATGCACATACAACAACTACGAATATTTTGCGTGCGACATGGCTCAGGCAGCACACGGTCGAGCGCCGGCGGTTGCGACTGGTATCAAGCGCGTTCATCCGGACCATACTGTTTTTACGTACCAGGGAGATGGAGATCTGGCTTCGATTGGTACTGCGGAGATTGTTCATGCCGCAGCTCGAGGTGAGAATATCAGTGTCTTTTTCGTCAACAACGCTGTCTACGGTATGACCAGCGGACAAATGGCGCCAACCACTCTGCTCGGACAGGTGACTACCACGTCTCCGTTTGGAAGAGACTCCGGATTACAAGGCTACCCGATTAATGTGAGTGAGATGTTAGCGACACTGACCGGTGCGGTTTATATCGAGCGTGTTATGATTACGGATTTTAAGAATATTCAGGCAGCGAAACGTGCGGTGGCAAAAGCTTTTCGCGTTCAAAAGCAGGGATTAGGTTTTTCAATGGTTGAATTTCTGTCTACATGTCCGACGAACTGGGGCAAGTCACCGGTTGAATCCATCGATTGGTTAAAAGAGAATATGGTCCCTCAATATCCACTCGGAGTATTCAAAGGGAAGGATTTGGAGGTGTGATGCGATGATAGATTATTCAATCATTTTGGCCGGGTTCGGCGGTCAAGGCGTATTGTCTGCCGGTAAGATGTTAGCTGAAGCGGCTTTGATCGAAGGAAAAGAGGTCTCGTGGTTCCCGTCTTACGGCCCGGAAATGCGTGGCGGTACCGCGAATTGTTCGGTGGTCATCTCGGATCAAGTCATCGGTTCTCCGGTTATTAATGATACGGATGTTCTAATTGCGCTTAACCGTCCCTCTCTTGAAAAATTTGAAAAGCAGGTTAAGCCCGGTGGTATCATAATCATCGATTCATCGTTGGTTAAGACGGGAACCACGCGCAAGGATGTCCGTTTCTTTCCGATTCCCTCTTCGGAGATTGCAAATGAACTTGGAAACATGGCTTATGCGACAGTTGTGCTTTTGGGGTGTTTATCTGCCGCTTCGGGGTGCTTTATGCGAGAAGCCTTTGAGAAAGCGCTCTATGATGTTCTACCTGAGCGCCGACACCATATGATTCCGTCGAATCTTGATGCTTTCGACCAAGGCGTTCAATTGGTCAAAAAATAAGGACCTCGCAAGTCTCATTTTTTTGAAAGATTTATTGATTGTTCATAATTGTTGAGAAGGGGCAAAAATGCCCCTTCTTTTTTTGTTTTTGCCTTGTTATGAATTAGGCTTGCGCTATAATTGTTATATAAACCTGAGAGGTGCGCTATGGCGTAGAGTGTGAGTATGGATCAGGCTTATCTTTTTAATGTTGGACGGAATTATCAGGCGTATAATCTGCTTGGTTCTTTTCCGTTGGATCATCACTCTGAAGATCGTGGGTTTAGCTTTCGAGTATGGGCGCCAAAGGCTCAGGCGGTTTTTGTTGTTGGAGATTTCAATCAGTGGGAGCCAACTACGCACCCGATGCGCAAGGATGATAAGACAGGAATCTGGATTGCTGAAGTGAACGCTGCGAAGCAATGGGACAGATACAAGTACCGCGTGGTTGGCGCTGACGGCAAAGTCTACATGAAAGTGGATCCGTTTGCCAGACATAGCGAGACTCGTCCGGCTGATGCGTCCATTTTATATGATCCCAATGATTTTGTATGGTCTGATGAGCGCTTTTGTCAGAAGCGCGGTGATGCGCTTCGTCCGGCACCGGTCAATATTTATGAATTGCATCTTGGTTCTTGGCGCAGACACGAAGACGGTAATTTTATGAACTACCGTATCATTGCGCACGATTTAGCCGCTTATTGCAAAGAGATGGGATACACTCACGTTGAGCTGATGCCGGTTATGGAGCATCCCTTGGATGATTCTTGGGGCTATCAGGTTTTGTCATATTTTGCCGTAACCAGTCGCTTCGGCACACCGGCGGACTTCAAGTATTTTGTTAATTATCTTCACCGCAAAGGCATTCACGTCATTCTCGATTGGGTTCCGGCGCACTTTCCTAAGAATTTAGAGGGCTTGGTCCGTTTTGACGGGTCTCCGTGTTATGAGTACGCGGATTCGAGAATTGGCGAGCATTTGGAGTGGGGGACTTTCGTTTTCGACTTTTCGAAGGCCGAAGTCCGATCTTTTTTAATGTCTAATGCCATATTTTTTATTGAAGAGTATCATGTCGATGGCATTCGGGTCGATGCGGTTTCCAGTATGATTTATCGCAATTACGGACGAACGGAGTACATTCCCAATATTAACGGTGGAACAGAGAACTACGAGGCTGTCGAATTTCTTCAATCTCTCAACAATGTAGTTCGCGAGTATTATCCACATGTTTTGATGATAGCTGAGGAGTCGACGGCTTGGGCCAAGGTATCGCATCCGGTTTCTGAAGGCGGGCTGGGATTTACACACAAGTGGAACATGGGATGGATGCACGATACGCTTGAATATTTTTCGACCGATTACTATGCGCGCGGATGGCACCATGAACAATTCTGTTTTTCCATGGTATATGCATTTTCGGAAAACTTCATATTGTGTCTTTCGCATGATGAAGTCGTCCACGGCAAGAAGAGTATCATCAATAAAATGCCGGGCGATCAATGGAGGCAGTTTGCGTCTTTGCGTGTGCTTTACATGTATATGATGGCACATCCCGGAGCGAAGCTGACCTTTATGGGTGGAGAGTTTGGCCAGTATATCGAGTGGCGTTTTTATGAGCAGCTGGAATGGTTTATGCTCAAGTATGAAGCACACCGTGTCCTCAAAGATTTTGTGTGTGATCTCAATCATTACTATATCAAGACGAAAGCATTCTGGATGAATAATAGCTCGTGGGACGGTTTCGAATGGGTGGATACTTCCGATAGAGATAACAGTGTTTATATATTGCGTCGGATGTGCGTCAAGCCCAATCAGAGTATCTATGTTGTGTTCAATATGGTTCCGGTTCCGATTAATCATTATCGAATTCCGGTTTGGGAGCCGGGACGATATGAGATTGTCCTTAATTCGGACGACATGAGTTACGGGGGGAGTGGGTACCCGATTCTTGATGGTTTGGAACAGGGTGTTCAAGCGGTTAAAGGCGATCATAACGGCAAGCCTTATTATATTGAGATGAATCTTCCACCCCTGTCCGGGATTTATTTCAAAAAGAAAATTCGCTAAATTATTATGGAGGTAAGTATTTATGGCAAAAGCAGACATTGTTGCAATGATCCTCGCGGGCGGACAAGGCTCAAGACTGGGTGTCTTGACCAAGAACATTGCGAAGCCTGCGGTCCCGTTTGGGAGCAGGTACAAAATTATCGATTTTCCACTCTCGAACTGCACCAATTCGAGCATCGAGACCGTGGGGGTGCTCACGCAATATCAGCCGTTGGCACTTAATACCTACGTCGGCAACGGTCATCCGTGGGATTTGGATCGTACGAATGGAGGTGCGTTTATTCTTCCTCCTTATCAGCGTACCGGAAAAAGTGACTGGTACAAGGGAACCGCAAATGCCATTTTTCAGAATAAAGATTTTTTGGATGACTGCGAGGCCAAGTACATCGTTGTGCTTTCAGGTGACCATATCTACAAGATGAATTATGCGAAAATGATTCAGGCGCATATCGACCGCCATGCTGATGCGACTTTGGCAGTATTAGAAGTGCCGTGGGAGGATGCGTCTCGCTTCGGTATACTAAATACTAATGAAGATGACAGCATCCGCGAATTTGTTGAAAAGCCCAAAAAGCCAATCAGCAATCTTGCATCAATGGGGGTGTATGTCTTTACTTGGTCTGTGTTAAGAAAAGCGCTAATCGAAGATGAAAATAATCCGGGCTCCAGCAACGATTTTGGCAAAGATATTGTTCCGGCAATGCTTAAAAACGATAATCGATTGTTTGCATATCGTTTTTCGGGCTATTGGAAGGATGTTGGAACGATTCATAGTCTCTGGGAGGCTAACATGGATTTGTTGGACAGTCCTGAGGAGACCAATTTAATTGATAGAAACTGGCGTATCTACAGTAGAAACCCGGTTAAACCTTCAAATTACATTTCTGCAGAGGCCAAGGTATCGATGTCTGCAATGACAGACGGATGCCAAGTTTTCGGCTCGGTTGAGCATAGCGTATTGTCAGATTCGGTGACGATTGAAAAGGGTGCCGTCGTTAAAGATTGTGTATTGCTACCTGGCGTTACAGTTCGCTCCGGAGCGTTTCTGGACAAGTGTATTGTCGGTTCCGGCACCATTATTGGCGAGGGCGTTCGTGCCGGTGCCTCTATTGAAGGGGACAGTCCTTACGTGAATACCAAGATTTGCACGCATGGCATTGTTGTTATCGAAAAAGGATTAAAAATCAAAGACCATGCCGTTATTCCGGCCAACTGTCAAATCGATAGCGATTTAGAGGTTGATAATGCTTCAAACGTCGTCGAAGAGACATTCAGAGTATAAGAAACGGGGGGATTATATCATATGTTTATTGATGCAATGGGATTGATACTCGCTGATAACAACAAAATAAGCCTGGGAGATTTGTCAAAACCGCGCGCTTTGGCGGCAATGCCTTTTGGTGGTCGTTACAGAATAATCGACTACATGTTGTCGAATATGGTGAACACCGGAATAAAAAGCGTCGGCATTCTGACGCTTAATAAGTACAAATCGCTTATGGATCATCTGGGCTCCGGCGCTTCATGGGATTTAGATCGAAAGTCTTTTGGTCTGAATATTCTTCCTCCATTTGTTAATTCCGAGAGTACCGCGTCTCAGGATGGCGAAGAGTTGACCGGATTGTTGGATTTTATTCGTTCTAATCGTGCCGAGTTTGTTATCATTTCTAACAGTAACATGATTCTAAATACGGCGTTCGTTGACTTCATCAGGACACATGAACAGGCGGGTGCTGATATATCCGTGATGTACAATCGTGATGGGATCAAGTATGGTCGGCCCAATTATATTTTCGATGTCGACCGCAAGGGCATGGTTACAGATATGCTCTTCAATGCGGAGTCGCCGAAGTCCAACAAATGCAGCTTGGGCATTGTTGTTTTGCGTAGAAATCTTTTGATTGAATTAATATCGGACATGATGTCACACGGCGAACAATACTTTGGCGTTCACACCTTGGTCAAGCGATTTAACGTACTTAAAGTTCGTGCGATTGAGTACAAGGGGCTTGTGTTGAGAATCAACGATATTCAGACTTATTTTGATGCTTCGATGCGTTTGCTCGATCACAATACTCGCGCGGATTTGTTTTGGAAGGGCTCGCCAATATACACCAAAGTCAAAGATGAGGCTCCGACTTTGTATCAACAGGGATGTGACGTCAGTAACGCTTTAGTGTCTGATGGATGCCGAATCATGGGTTCGGTTCACGACTCCATCCTATTTCGAGGCGTTATGGTGTCAAAAAACAGCGCAGTTAAGAATTGTGTCATCATGCAAGATGTTCACATCGCAGATAACTGTGTTCTCGAAAATGTTATACTAGATAAAAATGCTGTTATTCGACCGGGCACAAGACTGGTCGGCCATTCAAATTATCCGGTTGTCATTGATAAGGGGGCTATTGTATGAATCCAATCAAAGTATTGCTCGTCTCATCCGAAGCGGCGCCTTTCGCAAAAATCGGCGGTCTGGCGGATGTCGTCGGGTCTTTACCTCGCGCGCTCAACCAAAATGGTTGTGATGCAAGAATCATTATGCCGCTCTACCAAATGGTTAAGAAGAAGCATATTAACGAGTTGGATTTTCTTGGCTGGAAGATGGTTAAAATGGGTTGGAGATCGGTTTACGCCGGCTTGTTTTCGATGAATTACGAGGGCGTCACGTATTATTTCATTGACAACGAGTATTATTTTCACTATGACCAAGTTTATGTCGAATACGTCTTTGACATTGAGCGGTACTGTTTTTTTCAACGTGCGGTGCTCGAGTTTATGGGTGAATTCATGGGTTTCATGCCCGATGTTTTACATGGAAATGATTGGCAATCGGGTATGATTCCCTTGTTGCTTGATGCTCATTATCGACCGAACGGTATGTTCGAGAATCTGAAGACTGTATATACGATTCATAACCTCAAATATCAAGGCATTCATGGTGTTGATGCCATCAAAGACTTGATGGATCTCCCCGATGAATTTCTTACCGAAGAACTTTCTTTGAAAGAGGGCGCAGTCAACTTTATGAAGGCCGGAATTGTTTATTCCAATTCCGTGACGACTGTTTCTCCGACGTATGCATACGAAATTATGACAGATTATTACGGCGAAGGGCTCAACAATACGCTTCAAAGATACGCATACAAGGTCACGGGTATTTTGAACGGTATCAATTCTGACGAATTTGATCCGAGCAAGGACGACTATCTGCCTAAGAAGTATAGTGTTGACGATTATCAATCCGGAAAAGCAGTGTGCAAGAGAATCGTACAAGCGGAGCTTGGTCTGGATGAAAACCCGGGCGCGCCGATGTGTGTGATGGTGACGCGTCTTGTCGATCAAAAAGGTATGGACTTGTTTCTGCGTGTCGTTGAAGAAATGTTGTTTGACGGTATGCAGGTGGTGGTTCTTGGAACCGGAAATTCATTTTATGAGAGAACACTGCTTGAGATTGCTAAACGCAATCCTTTGAAGATGGCCGCTTGTATTTATTATGACAATGCCATGGCCCACAAGCTTTACGCGGCTGGAGACATGTTTTTAATGCCGTCGCTTTTTGAGCCTTGCGGATTGTCTCAGATGATTTCGATGCGGTATGGCACGATTCCGATTGTTAGAGAGACCGGTGGTCTCAAGGACACCGTGCATCCTTACAACGAATACACCGGTGAAGGCAACGGATTCTCTTTTGCTAACATAAATGCACACGAGTTTCTATTTGTGACTAAGTACGCTTGCGACTTGTATCGACATCATAAAAAAGTATGGGACCGACTCGTTGTTTCCGGCATGAATGGCGATTACACTTGGTCTAAATCAGCCGTGGAGTACATCGGGCTTTACTCATTAATTTCCGGTATTCCAGTGGATGAGGCCCATAGGGTCATAGATACAATGCCCGAGCCAAAATCATTGGATCGAGTCGTTGCACCGGTTCATGACAATGGCGTTATAGATAATGCAGCGGATATTCCTGTCAAAGATGCCAATCCGGCGAAGACTTCGGGGCGAAAGGCATCTCCGACAAAGGCCTCGTCGACTGTCTCGAAGACAGACTCCGAGCGAGCAAAGCCCGGTGAAAAGGTCGCAAAATCGAAAACTAATTCGCCGGTAAAGGGCAAAAAAAAAGACAACGCGAAGGATAATAAAGAGTAAATATAATGACGCCAGAGCACTTTCCTGAACATCTTTTTGCAACGCATGATTCTCGTTCAATTCATTTTAGAAACCCTTTCGGGGCAAGAAGAACTTGGGAAAAAGTACAAATACACTTTGAAATTTCTCGGCCGTTTGAACGAGTCATTCTTTGCTATACGTATGGTTTATATAAGTTTTCATATCATGAGATGCCAATGGTGCCGACTAGCCATGACACCGGAAGGTACGAAGTGGAATTAACGATGCCCGGTGAGCCCGGAATTCTGTTTTACTGGTTTTCTTTTTATGACATTCACCCACAGACCGGCTCGGCTCAAGAGATTTTCTATTATGTTAAGCCGGGATCGGACCGTTCCGGCAAAGGTCGACTCAGTCGCTCTCCTTCTCGAGTGGGTGTTTCAGAGGAGCGTTTTCCGGGAGCGTTTCAGATCACGGTGTACGACAAAGACTTTAAGACACCCGACTGGTTTAAGGGCGCGATGATTTATCAGATTTTCCCGGATCGGTTTTTTAGAGGCGAGTCGTTCGACTATGATGATATGAAATCGCGCTATTCTTCGGGTGAGCGGATTTATCACGAGAATTGGACTGAGGATGTGGATATCGACGGCAAACCGGAGACAGGATACGTTGCGTGTGATTTTTTTGGCGGGACGTTACATGGTATTGCCGAAAAAATGGATTACATTCAATCGTTGAATGTGGATCTTATATATTTGAATCCGATTTTTGAGGCGAGATCCAATCACAGATATGATACAGCGGACTACCTTTCTGTAGACCCGATTCTTGGTGGACAGACGGGATATGATGCGTTGAGAAAAGCGTCTGAGGCAGCGGGCATCCGATTTATTCTGGACGGAGTTTTCAGTCATACCGGTGCCGACAGTGTCTACTTCAATAAGTATGGCAGATACACCGGAGTTGGTGCTTATCAGGCATACGTTAAGGGTGAGTATAGTCCTTACCGCTCGTGGTACAATTTTTCTCGAGATGCTCACGGAACGATCTCGTATGATTCGTGGTGGGGATTTCCGGAATTGCCGAATGTCAATGAGAACGATTTGTTTTACAAAGGTTTTATTCTCGGCGATAGCGGCGTTCTCGCACATTGGATGAAGAGCGGTAGCGCCGGCTTTCGACTGGACGTGTCAGATGAGTTGCCGGACGGTTTTATTCGTGAAATCAGAAAGCGCATCAAGCAAGAGTCCGATGGCGAAGGGATTGTCGTCGGTGAGGTCTGGGAGGATGCCAGCAACAAGATAAGTTACGGTAGTTATCGCGATTTCTTACTTGGAAATTCTCATGACTCAGTGATGGGGTACACGTTTAGAGACGCGCTGATCGGATACCTCGTTGGCACGTATTCTGCTAGCGAGGCTAATAATTTGCTTGAGACATATCGTGAAAACTATCCGCCGGAAGCACATTATTGCATTATGAATTTAATCTCAAGTCACGATGTTCCGAGAGCGATTACATGCCTTGCCGGTCCTAGCGATCCCGGAGATCGGCATAAACAAAAACAAATACAGATGACTCCGGATCAAAGAAAATGCGGTTTGGCGTTGATGCGATTGGCGTATGTATTTCAATTGACATACGTCGGAAACCCTAGTATCTACTACGGTGATGAGGTCGGTATGGAGGGTTATCGTGATCCGTTTAACAGAAGAACGTATCCATGGGATCATATATCTCAGGACGGGCAAGAACAGCTTTCGTTTTTCAAGTCTTTTTCGACGTTCAGAAAGGCGAATCCGGTTCTTAAAACGGGCTCCTATAAGACGCTGACGACGACAGATCAACTATTCGTATTTGAAAGGACCCTATCTGAAGACAGAAAAGATTTTTTCGGGAGAGAGCAAGATGGGCCACGTCGAATCGTTGTGGCATTCAATTCGAGTACATCAGAAGCTTGCCACTTCGATTTGGAGTGTGCTTATAGCGATGGGGCCGAGACCCTGTCACGAGACCAGAAAGCAATTTATCCATTCTGCGAACAAATCAAAGGGCCTTTACGAATCTCAGTTAATCCGTTAGAGTATAGAGTATATTTTGAAGTATAGAGGTGTGCTATGGATACGCAAAGCGATGAGACAATGATTTCTACTATTGAAACAACTGAGGACGTTACGGACAAGAAGTGCCCGAATTGCGCGGCGACCATCATTTACGATCCTGAGACGCGCGGGATGCTCTGTGAATATTGCGGGTACCGCAAAGAGTTGCCGGCACCGGATTCGGGTGATGCGGTTGTTGAAATTGACTTTGATTCTGCGGAGCACTTAGAAAGTTTTGATTGGGGCGCTGAGAAAAAGGTCGTTATATGCTCAAATTGTGCAGGGGAAAGTGTTTATGACGCGCTCGAGACTGCAGCGGTATGCCCGTTTTGTGGCTCAACGAATGTCATGCCTTCTGCAAGCGAGAAATCTATTGCTCCGGGAGGTGTGTGTCCGTTTGAGATTCCAATTAATAATGCGGGAGAGCTTTTCACCAAATGGTTGAGAAGAAAAATATTTACCCCTTCTGCCGCCAAGCGTCAAGCCAAACCGGAGTCGTTTGTCGGGGTATACTTACCTTATTGGACTTTCGATACTTCTACAACTTCAACATTCTCCGGACAGGCCGGATTTGACCGAAGGGTAAAGCGTGGCGATCGAATGGAGACCGTCACGGATTGGAGAAGTGTCAGAGGTGTTTATCAAGAACTTATAGATGACTTTACCGTTGTTGCCTCCAAGAAAAACCAGGACTCCGGCGTGAAGCGTGCAGAGCCTTTTATCTTTTCAAAGTTGGTACCCTACAGGCCCGAGCTTGTTGCGGGCTTCGTCGCAGAGCGTTACTCCGTCGGGTTGAAGGATGGATGGGCGAATGCGCAAGTGGGTATCAAGCAACGGTTAAGACGCAATATTGAGGGTTATATCAAAAAGAAATGGCGCGCGGATCGTGCTCGATGTCAGTCTTTTTCGACTGTATTTGACAATGTGACATACAAATACATTTTAGTGCCGGTTTGGTTGTCATCATTTACGTATAAGGAGAAAGTTTATCAGTTTGTCGTTAATGGGCAGACCGGTAAGGTGGGTGGAAAGGCTCCGATTTCACCTTTGCGTGTTGCAATCGCCATTCTTTTGGGAATTATCCTGATTGCATTGATTGCAAACTATGCGTAATTCGCTTTACTTTTGATTGTATTTCGCATACTTTTGATGGCATATTTCTGGTTATCCAAGCGTCTGAAAAGTGTTGCAGTACAAGAGTTGACATGCCGCAAGGCTCTATGTATAATTACTCTTGCTGCTTAAAGCCCTCCGGCAATGACTAAGATATGCGGTCGTGGCGGAACTGGCAGACGCGCACGTTTGAGGGGCGTGTGGGAGACCATACGGGTTCAAGTCCCGTCGACCGCACCATCACCACCGATTAATCTATGATTGATCGGTGGTTTTTTATTGAAATTTAATCATTTGCAGATGCATTCATCTTGAATTACAATAACTCTGTAGGACGAATATATATGAGTCTCGTTTTGACTCAAGAAAGAGGGCTAAATGGACATTAAGAAGAAGATTGAAGAAATTGTTGCAAAAGTTAAAAGTGATGACAAGTTTGCCAATAAATTTAAAGAAGACCCAGTTAAGGCTGTTGAGGCTGTTATCGGAATAGACTTGCCTGACGATCAAGTGAATGCGTTAGTCGATGGAGTTAAGGCTAAAATTGCCGGTGACAAGGCATCGGGCATCTTAGGTTCTGTTAAGAAGTTGTTCTGATTCTATGCAGACTAGTCCGTTATCAATGCGGCTTATGTGAGCCGCATTTTTTTATCCATTTTGTTCGACGGACATTATACTTTCGGAAAGCATTCGATTCTATTGATATGTTCTTTGTGATTGAATTCAGTGGTCTTGTTATCCATGGCGTCTTTGGTTAAAGTAAAGGTATAATTACATTCATTTCGCGATAGATAGGTTAGCGATTGGGATTGGGGTAGATATTGTTTGGAAATACAAATGCGAACTACAAAAAGCGTAAGCGCGCTTTACTGAATACAGTTAAAAAAGGCTATGCATTTGAGACGCACATGCATACTTCTGAAGCCAGTGCCTGTTCAAGAGATCAAGCCGCGGATCTCGTCGACTTTTACAAATCAATTGGTTTTTCAGGCATCGTTATTACCGATCATTTTTTTAACGGGAACACTTCTGTCCCTTCACACCTTCCTTGGTCGACGCGGGTCGAACTATTCTGCCGGGGTTACGATAATGCCTTGATTCGAGGCAGAGAGGTTGGGCTTAAGGTGTTTTTTGGATGGGAATATGCTTATCACGGTACGGAATTTCTAACTTATGGATTGAACAAGCAATGGCTTCTGGATCATCCGGATATCTTGTCGTGGAGTCCTGAGACGTATTTGCAAAACTCTCGTCGGGATGGCGCATTTAATATACACGCTCACCCATTTCGACAAGCACCCTATATCCGAAAACTTCGTCTTTTTCCTGAATTGGTGGATGCTGTCGAAGTCGTCAATTCCAGAAATCCCGATGTGCAATGGGATATTGATGCCATGTCATATGCTCGCGAGAATCACCTTGTGGTGACATCCGGATCAGACACGCATGATATTGATACGATACCGGGAGGCGGGATTCTTTTTCAGAACGACGTTTATACTATCGAGGAAATGATTTCTGCTATTCGTTGCAGAAAAGGGCTCTATCTGTTGGGGAGCCGAAGACTTCGGTCATAAGGGAGAAATCCGATGCTTTTGAAAAACGCAATGGTCTGTCATTCGGATTTTCAATTTCGTCGATCCGATATCCATATCAAAGGTAAAATAATTGATGGGGTTTATTCTGTATCAGATGCACAGGGGCCAAAAGATGCTATGAGTAGCGTGCAATGTGATAGCGCTTGTGCGTTAACAGTATCCGGCGACGTACAAATCATCGACATTGGTGGTTACTACGCGGTTCCGGGATATATCGACATTCACGTCCATGGCGGAGGTGGAGCGGATACTTGTGATGACTCAGCCACTGCTGTTTTTGAATTGTCATCTCACTTGGCCCGTTATGGTGTTTCTTCATTTTGCGCGACAACGATGACGATTGACGAACCGAGTTTAATGGCCGCGCTCACTCATGTAGACCACTTTTTTCGTGATACCCCTAACGGTGCCAAGCTTATTGGAGTTCATCTGGAGGGGCCGTTTTTGTCGCCTTCGAGAAGTGGTGTCCAGTCATCAGAAGTACTACAACTGCCTGAAATTAATCTTGTCAATAAAATTGAGAGTCGATTTCCCGGATTGCTAAAAATCATTGATGTCGCACCTGAGCTTCCCGGTGCGGATGAATTTATTCGAACATTTTCTAAGGATTATGCACTTTCAATTTCGCATTCTGATGCGGACTATGATATTACGCGACGAGCTGTCGCTTTAGGTCTTCGTCATGCGACGCATCTGTATAATGCGATGCGCCCGATTCATCACAAAGCACCCGGCCCGGTTTGCGCCATCCTTGAAGATTCATCTGTGACGGCGGAATTGATTTGCGATCTTGTACACATTCACCCATCGCTGTTGGCCTTAACCTTTAAGATTCTCGGACCCAACCGCGCTGTCATTGTCAGCGACGCAATGAGGGGCGCGGGTATGCCCGATGGTAAATACAAGCTCGGAAATGCCCTTGTTAAGGTTTATAATGGAAGGACTGATTTCGGAGACGGTCGCTTGGCAGGATCTGTTTCGTCTGTCGCCGAGGGTGTGAGAAACTTGGTTTCCATTGGAGTTCCACTTGAGGATGCGATAAGAGCCGCGACCATTAACCCGGCTCGAGTCATTGGGGTCGGACAAATGACCGGAAGTATTGAGGAAGGAAAACTGGCAGATATTACGATTCTGGATGACCGTCTGATTCCGGTCTTGACCATTTGTGAGGGGCGAATCATTTATCAATCTACCATGAATACCAGTACGAGTGGAGCGACAATCGATAGAAACGGGGAGAATGTTCATGATTAAGGCCTGTGAAGCATTGGGAAAGACATCGTTGTTCGCCGGTTTGGAGCGAACAACATTTCAAAACTACTGTGCGTTGACGCGTGTGAGAAGTTTTGCAAAGGGAGAAATTGTCGTCGCAGAAGGCGATTTATGTTCAAGTATTGGCGTCATCGAAAAGGGACGAATCGCAATGCAAAAGTACACGACATCCGGTGACTTCGCGACGATATCACTTCTCAAGTCCGGAGATTTTTTTGGTGAAGACCTCATTTTCGGTACCCAGAACTATTACGCGTTTACATTTGAAGCGATGAGCGCGACCGAAGTTCTTTTCGTGAACAAAGATGTCCTTAGTGCCCTAATGGATCAGAGTAGCATTGTCAAAGCTAATTTTTTAAGAATTTTATCTGATCGTGTCAGCACGCAAAACAAGCGCATTGCTCTATTGGCTCAAAAAAGCATACGGCATAAAATTGCTTTTTACCTTATGGAATTGAAGACTGAGCAGGAGTCTACAGGACAAGATATCGACTCGGTGCGACTTCCGGTTTCGAAGGAAGTCATCGCCAAACTGCTTGCCATGCCGAGACCCTCCTTTTCCAGAGAGTTGATACACATGCAAAAGGATGGTTTGATTGAGGTTTCGGGACGAGATATCAAGTTGCTTGACATCGTTCGACTGGAGTCGGAGATCGTTGAAGGCTTTAAGTATGATTATTAGCGCTTTCAGGATGAGAGCGATACGCGAGTTGTTTTTTTCGATTAGTATTGAGTCTGATTCGCCAAAACACTAAAACATATTTATTATCTGTTTTCGGTTTCATTGTTTGAAGTTTTGAGGCGATGTCTTATAATGTCATTATGTTTCGGATATAAAAAACGTTTCGATTGTGAGGTCAATATGCAGTCACTTAAGGACAAAATCCTTTTAGAGGGTACGATTGTCGGAACCGACATACTTAAGGTAGACAGCTTCTTAAATCACCAAATTGACCCCCAGCTTATGGATGCGATTGGACGCGACTTTGCTGAAACATTTTCGGACGTGGCAATAACCAAGGTTTTGACGATTGAGAGTTCAGGTATAGCACCGGCTTTGTCGACAGCGTTTCATCTGGGCGTTCCATTGGTTTTTGCTAAGAAAACAGTTTCTAAAAATCTCGATACGGATACGTTTGCGGCAACGGTGCATTCTTTTACAAAAGGGAAGGACTATGTTGTGCGTGTCAGTAAGAAGTATTTGCGACCGGAGGATACAGTTCTGATTATTGATGACTTTCTTGCCAAAGGATGTGCTTTGGATGGGTTGGTTGATATTGTAGAGGCGTCAGGTGCGTCGGTTGCAGGCGCCGGTATCGTTATAGAAAAAGGATTTCAGGAGGGCGGAAGCCGTATTCGGAAAAAGGGCATTCGGGTTCATTCCCTAGCCATAATTCAAGAGATGTCCGAGATCGATCATCGCATCGTATTTTCGGACGAAGAGTAATCACTTACAGGAGGAAGTCTTATGAAGAGAGTCATGTCATTGATTGTCGCTGTTATCATGATGGTCGGTATGCTTGCCATCACCGGTTGCGACAAAAAGGAAGAAGAGAAAGACAAAGTGCTCAAGGTCGGTGTTGTTTACATTTCGCCGGAGGATGACGGCGGATATTCTCAGGCGCATGCCGAAGGCATTGCCAAGGCGATTGCGACCTATGGAGACAAAATTGAAGTCAAAAAACTTGAAAGTGTTGACGATGCGGATGTTGAAGCAACGAACGCTGCTATCGAGAACCTCGTAAATGATGGGTGCACGTTGATTTTCACCACCAGTTACGGATACATGGATCCGACTGTAGCGGCAGCGGCGAAGTATCCTGAGGTCTATTTTTCACATTGTTCGGGCTACAAATATTCCGGTAACGGCTATGAAGGCAAGAATATGGATGCATACTTCGGTCAGATCGAAACCGCTCGCTATCTTTCAGGTATCGTAGCCGGTATGATGACCGAGACGAATCAACTTGGATATGTCGCAGCATTCCCGATTCCGGAAGTTATCCGCGGGATCAATGCATATACGCTTGGGGCACGTTCGGTTAATCCGGATGTTGTCGTAAAAGTATCCTGGACGAACACATGGTTTGATCCTGCTGTTGAGCAAGCTTCTGCAGAAGCCCTATTAGCCGATGGATGTGACATCATGGCACAACACCAGGATTCTCCGTCAGCGATTGAAGCGGCTGAATCAGCCGGTGCTTATGCGATTGGCTACGACTTGACCTATGCCGGCGCTCCGGATGCTTATTTGACCGCGCCGCTCTGGGATTGGGGCACATACTACACTTACAAGATCGGCCAAGTGCTTGATGGCAAGTGGGCCGTTGAGAATTATTGGGGCGGTATGAAAGAAGGCGTAGCAAAGCTTGATGCGCTTTCACCGCTTGTTTCAGAGGAGGCAAAGGCTGCAGTTGAAGCAGCGCGTTCTGAAGTGACTGAAAAAGGAAATGCATTTGTTTTTGCAGGTCCGATATATGATCAGAATGGTGAACTGAAGATTGCTGAAGGAGAAAGTATTCCTTACGACGATCAGATGGGTATGGCTTGGTTTGTTGAGGGCGTCATCGGCCAAATTCCTTCCTAAACAAATAGTTTACGAATAAGCATTTTGCGGCATCCGAATATGCTCGGATGCCGTGAAATGTATTTATTTTCCGGAGGTATACATGGAACCTAATATCCGAAAGGATACTCAGCCGGCATTTAGTATGCGAGGAATCACCAAAATATTCGGCGCAGTCGTTGCCAACGAGGCTGTGGATTTTGAGGTGTTGCCGGGAGAAATTCATGCGTTACTCGGCGAAAACGGTTCGGGTAAGAGCACTTTAATGAATGTGCTATCCGGCATATACCGACCGGATGAAGGTCAGATCGAAGTGAACGGCGAGATTAAAGATTTTCGCTCTCCGGGAGATGCAATCGACAGTGGTATTGGCATGATTCATCAACACTTTAAATTGGCCGAAGCGATGACTGCGACAGATAATATTGTCGCCGGCATGAAAAAGCCACCTAAGAACTCGATCAAAAAAGATGATGTTTTGCGCGCCAATATTCTGAGATATGCTTCTCGCTCTCCTTCAAAAACACATCCAAAAATCAACGAATTCTCATCGCGTTTCGGAATTGAGTTTGATCCGTCCATCCCGGCGAGTCAACTTTCGGTCAGTCAGAAACAGTCGGTCGAGATTATTAAGGTGTTGCTTCGTGGTGCGAACATACTGATTCTTGACGAGCCAACAGCGGTCTTAACACCGCAAGAAGCCAAAAAATTATTTACAGTACTTCGAAAAATGGCGTCTCAAGGTTGTGCAATTGTATTTATCAGCCACAAACTCAACGAAATCATGACTCTTTGTGACCGAGTGACGGTTCTGCGAAAAGGAAAGAGTATCGAGACCTGCAATGTCTCTGATATAGACGCTTATGATTTAGTCGAAAAAATGGTGGGTCGCAAAATCAACTTGTCGATAAATAAGCCGGATCCCGATCCCAAGAAACAGGTTTGTTTGGAGGTTAAGGGATTGACATACTCCGATTCAAAAGCGGTTCCAAAACTCGATAATCTTTCGTTTACGACGCATTATGGCGAAATTCTCGGTGTTGCTGGGCTGGCCGGCGGAGGTCAGAAGGAACTTTGTGAATCAATTGCCGGCATCATTCGTCCCCAGCAAGGGGAGATTATGGTTGATGAAGAGCGAATCACAGGTTTGTCGCCCAGAGATATTACACAGAAGGGCGTTGCGATGTGCTTCATTCCCGAAGACCGTCTTGGTATGGGGCTGGTTGCATCGATGGGTATCGACGAGAATATATTGCTAAAAGAGTATGCGCTGACGAAGGGCCCGCTGATTCGCATGAAGGACGTGGAAACAAAAGCCGAGAAGATTATCAAAGAATTGGATATCAAAACGCCCGGACTTAAGCATCCTGTTAGAATGCTTTCCGGAGGAAATATTCAAAAAGTTATACTCGGCAGAGAGATTCATTTGAACCCGAAGTTGATGATAGCCGCATATGCCGTTCGAGGCCTGGATATTCATTCGTCTTATACGATATATAATTTGCTCAATGAGCAAAAACAGAAGAATGTTTCTGTTCTTTATATTGGTGAAGATCTGGATGTGTTGATTGATCTTTGTGATCGTATCATGGTCCTGTGCCAAGGAAAAAATATGGGAATCGTCGATTCATCTGCGACAACGAAAGAAGAAATCGGTCAAATGATGTCCGGCACCACACTTGAAGAACTCCGGCGAGGTGTCAGTTATGTTTAGAATTTCGAAAAAGGAATCCTTTTCTAAAAAGGAAGCGATTTCATATCGTTTAATTGGCTTTTTGATCGGTATCGTTTTATCCGGAATCATCATTGCCGCACTCGGCTATCCGGTGATCAAGACCTTTATCTCTCTTGCGGAGGGGTCGTTTGGAAGCGCAATCGCTATTAGAAATACGATTTCGTTTCTGATTCCCTTAAGTGTGACAGCGCTGGGACTATCCATTGCTTTCAAAATGAGATACTGGAACATCGGCGGAGAAGGGCAAATCCTCATGGGGGCCACTGCGGCCATGGGTGTCTCAATGATTATGCCGGCCTCAACACCCGGACCGCTCATGATGATTGCGATGCTTTTGGCCGGTTTTGTCGGTGGAAGCGTCTGGGCACTGATTCCCGGTTTTTTTAGAATTCACATGAAGACGAATGAGACTCTTTTTACGTTAATGATGAACTACCTAGCCATCTGCTTTGTGCAGTACCTCTATTTCGAATTATGGAAAGACCCGGCAAAAATGGGTTTTCCCGGTATACAAGATATCCCTTTTAAAGCGAGAATCCCTTATGTTTCGGGAGTCAGCCTCGCGATTGTTGCGCCGCTGATTATTGTAATTCTCGTATTCTTTTTGATTAAGAAAACAAAATTAGGCTATGAAATTCGTGTTGTCGGTGAAAGTGAGCCGACGGCGCACTACGCGGGTATGAACGTCAAAAAAATCATGTTTGTCGGTGTCTTGTTGTCCGGCGGAATTGTTGGAATTGCTGGCGCCGTTAAGCTCATGGGATCAACCGGTACGCTTTCTTCGAGCCTCGGAGGAGGTGCCGGTTTTACCGCGATTGTCATCGCTTGGCTGGCAAACCTTTCTGCACCGATGATCATTGTCGTTTCTTTCCTCATCGCTGCACTTGAGCAAGGTGCGCAGTTTATTCAGGTTCGAATGGGTGTGCCCGCAGCCGTTGCAGACATTGTAAAGGGACTCATTTTGATGTCTGTGTTAGGTTCGGAATTCATGCTGAGGTATAAAGTGGTGGTTGGAGCACATGGGGCTAAGAATAAATTAGATGCGATTCCATCGGATAAAGAAGAAGTTCATCATGTTGAGCCGATAGTCGAAACAAAGGAGAATGCGCTATGATTGGAGACTTTTTTTCAGCAACGGGTTCTCTGTTGTCGATTGTATTTAGCGCAAGTTTTATCGCCTCTGCCATAGCGTTTTCTGTGGTTATGCTATTTGGTACAGTTGGTGAACTTATTACAGAACGTGCGGGTCATCTCAATCTGGGTGTTGAGGGTATGATGCTTTTAGGTGCTTCAATGGGATACTTCGCAGCTGTTCGTTCTTCAAGTCTTTTTCTGGCAATCTTATTTGCCTGTGTCGGCGCAGGGTTTGGGGCATTACTATATGCCATTTTGACCGTGACCCTCAGAGTGAATCAGAACGTCGCCGGCCTGGCGCTGTCGATATTTGGCGCCGGTCTTGCGAACTCCCTCGGTAGCAAGGTCTCGAATACTTCCACCCCGGATAATATTGCTAAGATATTCAAGCTAAAGCCATTTTCTCTGTCGAGCCCTTCGGGTCCATTTCTTACATTTATCAACAAAGCTTTTCTATCACACAATATATATGTGTATGTTGCTGTATTGGTGGCCGTTGTTGCGACGGTGTTCTTGTTTAAGACACGAGCCGGTCTTGAACTTCGTCTGACGGGTGAAAACACAGCGGCTGCAGACGCATCCGGCATCAAGGTGACTCGTATTAAATACTTTTACATCATTCTCGGAGGCATGTTGTGTGGTATTGGCGGACTCTACCTTCCGCTCGTGCAACAGGGATCGTGGACGAGCAATATGACAGCCGGACAGGGTTGGTTGGTCGTCGCACTCGTCATTTTTGTTCGCTGGCATCCGATCAAAGCCATAGCCGGAGCCTATGTTTTTGGTTCATTGACGATTCTAGGATTTTCGGTTCAGCTAAATGAACGACTATCATCCATACCGATATTCAATCAGTACATCATGTCGATGTTTCCATATTTATTAACCGTCGTGGTACTCATCGCTTTTTCCTTCCGCAAAAAGGCATGGCCCGGCCCGAAAGAAATCGGGCGCCCCTATTTCAGAGAAGAAAGATAAGCTTCTTTTATGATATAATGAATGGCGAAAATATGAGGGAGGACACATCGATTGAATGACGGTATCATGGCCCAGGTTTTCGATTTCTTTGCGGAAATATTCGCCGGCTTGGACAGCGGGTACCTGTTTTTCGGCGGTCCTGCGGAAATTATCCGATATGTTGTCGATATTCTATTAATCACATTTTTGACGTTTCAGCTCATCAAGCTTCTTCGTCAGACACGCGCTTGGCAACTTCTGCAAGGATTGTCGTTGATTGTCATTTTTACTCTGGTATGTAGCCTTTTTGGACTTGAGATGGTGAGCTTTCTATTTAATAGGATGCTCTATGTTATCGCAATTGCTTTTGTCGTCATTTTCCAACCGGAGCTTCGACGAGCGCTTGAGACCGTTGGGCTCAAGTCATTTTCGACATTCTCCAATGCATTTATTCAAGAAGATCCATCAGAAAATGAAGACGTCACTGCGATGATTGACAATATCGTCTATGCGACCAACGCAATGGCAAAGACCTATACCGGCGCTCTTATCATTATCGAGAGAAATTCCAAACTCGGCGAACTTCTGGAACAAGAGAATGTAGTATTTCTGGACTCTTCTGTTAATTCTCCAATGTTGGAATCTATCTTTTACAAAGGATCCCCGCTTCATGATGGTGCGGTCCTAATTCGCAATACCAGAATTGTCGCCGCTCGTTGCCATGTGCCTTTATCCGATACAGGGCACACCCTTGTGAATTTTGGGACTCGACATCGCGCGGCAGTTGGTGCCAGTGAGATGGGGGACGCGGTTGCGATCGCTGTTTCCGAAGAGCGTGGAAAGGTGTCTTTGGCAATTCACGGCTGTCTTTACGAGATGAAAAATGGAGAAGATCTCAGAAAAAACCTTCTCAGCGTTTTCGGCATGAATTCTGTAGCGGGCCGATTGGTTCGCCGCATTCGTTATGAGAGAAATAATCTTCGTAAAAAGAAACAGGAAGGCTCTGTTCCAGCAAACGAGACTTCGACTGCAATCGATTCAGATAATAAAGATGTTATTCGAAATATGGGAGAAAAGGTTGATACTGTCGCAGCTTCCGGCGTGTGCGCTGTATCCTCTGCCGATTCCGCTTCGACAAAGAGAAAATCAGTTTTTCATTTATTTAATGGGAATAAATCCACCTCGACATACAATCGGATGAATACGTCGCATAAGGTTTTGTACATTCTTCTTTCTTTTTTTATCTCGCTCGGGCTATGGATGTATATTCAGATTAACAACAATCCCGTGGTTGAGAAGACACTTTCTGTACCTTTGTTTTTTGAATCGGAGTCTGTGTTGGAAGAAAACGGGCTCGAAACGAACTTTAACTACGAGAGCGTGACGATATTAATTGTCGGTCGTAAGAGTGTACTCGATAATCTGCAGAGTGCAGACATGATTGCTTCGGTTGACTATTTACAGGTTACCGGTCCGGGAGTTTATAGCATACCTATTGATATTTCTTCGAATAAAAATGTATACTATCGTTTGGAATCTCAGGATCCGGAAACGATATCGGTGGTTATTTATCCGAAAACTATAACTTAACGGAGGCAATTATATGAGTCGTTTATTTGGTACAGATGGTGTTCGAGGCGTAGCAAACAAGGAGCTTACGCCGGACTTGGCCTTTCGGTTGGGGTACGCCGGTGCGATGGTATTGGCTGTGAACGCGAATCGAAAACCAAAGATATTAATCGGAATGGATACCCGTATTTCCTGCAAAATGCTCGAGGCGGCTCTCGTCGGAGGCATATGCTCTGCGGGTGCCGATGTCATCAAATGCGGTGTTATACCAACCCCCGCAGTAGCTTATCTTACAAAGAAGTACAAATGCGACGCCGGTGTTATGATATCCGCGTCGCATAATTCATTTGAGTTCAACGGTATTAAGTTTTTTTCCGGTAACGGATTCAAACTATCAGATGAGATTGAAGATGAGATCGAAAAGCGTGTGACGGATTACGACGTATTTTCCAAAAATCGTGTTGTCGGCGAAGAGGTCGGTACTGTGTATGAGAAGACGGTTGCGGCTCATGATTATATCGAGCATCTTAAGAGAAGAATGAGTGTCGATTTGTCCGGTATGCGCATAGCAATCGATTGTGCAAACGGCGCATCATATGATGTAGCCAGTGAGTTATTTGAAGATCTGGGCGCTGTGGTAGTGGTCATCGGGAATCAGCCAAATGGGGTCAACATCAACAAGGATTGTGGATCGACGCACATGGAAAAGCTTCAGGAGTTAGTCGTATTGGAGAAGTGTGACTTGGGATTGGCTTTTGATGGAGACGCAGATCGCTTATTGGCAGTTGATGGTGCCGGCAAGATGGTCGATGGTGACATGATTATGTCGATTATTGCAAACGATATGAAATGCTTTGGAGAACTCAAGTCCAATACAATTGTAGCGACAGTCATGAGCAACTTAGGGTTGGATATCATGGCCGAAAAGAATGGTATTCACGTCGAAAAGACAAAAGTCGGGGACCGTTATGTCCTTGAGAATATGCTTGAAAATGATTACAACATCGGAGGCGAACAATCCGGGCACGTTATCCTTTTAGATCACGCAACGACGGGTGATGGGATGCTCACGGCGCTTGCTCTGTTGAAGGCTCTCAGGCGAAAAGATCAATCAATGGAAAAGGCAGGAGAAATTATTCACATTCTCCCACAAGTTTTGTTATCCGCAAAGGTGAAAAACGAAGATAAATCGGCGGCAATGGCGCTTCCCGAGCTTCAAACTGCAATTCAAAATTACGAAACTGAGCTGGCAGGAAAGGGTCGTATTTTAGTCCGTGCTTCCGGAACAGAGCCTATTGTTCGCGTCATGATTGAAGGCGAGAACAAGGAAGAAATTGCGCTCATGGCCGGGAATTTGGTCGGTATTATTCAGAGACACTTTTCATAAGCCGCATTAAGGAGACATTATGTGTGGAATCGTTGGCTATATCGGTAATCAGGAAGCGTTGCCGATTGTTGTTGAGGGCCTAAAAAAGCTTGAATACAGAGGATATGACTCGGCAGGCGTCACATTTTTGAAAGACGATAAGATCCAGGTCATCAAAAAAAAGGGTCGAATTAAGAACTTAAAAGAGCAGATTAAGTCAAAAGGATTTTCAATTCACCCTGAAGCTGAAAAGGCCGACAACATCCACATCGGTATGGGGCACACCCGTTGGGCAACACATGGCGAGCCGAGCGATGAGAATTCTCATCCTCACTTGTCTCAGAACAGCCATATCTGTGTTGTTCACAATGGAATTATAGAAAACTATTTGGAACTCAGAGATTTCTTGATTTCTAAAGGATTCATATTCCAGTCTCAGACGGATACCGAGGTGGTGGCGCAACTCATTGAGTTTCACTACTTAACGGATTGCAACAACGATATATTCAGCGCTATTCAAACCGCGTTACTTGAGCTTGAAGGATCTTATGCGCTTGTTGTCCTCTGTATTGAGCATCCGGATATACTTATTGCTGCGCGAAAAGATAATCCGCTGATTATCGGATTGGGTGATGATGAGCAATTTGTGGCATCAGATATTCCGGCCATAATCGAGCACACCCGAAGAGTGTTAATCATTGAAGATAATGAAATTGTTCTGGTCCGAAAAGATGTCGTAAATGTATTTACGGTGCATGGGCAAATTGTTGCCAGGGAGCCGATTCTGATTGATTGGGATGCGGAGGCCGCGGAAAAGGGCGGATACGAGCATTTCATGATGAAAGAAATGTTTGAAGAGCCAAAGGCTGTCAGGGCAACGGTGGCGCCTCGAATCCGTAACAACAAAATCATGCTTGAGCATTTTCCGTTGACGAAGGAGGCCATACTATCTGCCCGACGCATTCATATTGTCGCTTGCGGAACCGCATATCATGCCGGCTGTGTCGGAAAAGGCGTCATAGAAAAACTCTGTCGAATTCCTGTAGAAGTCGACGTCGCATCGGAATTCAGATATAAAGATCCAATTATTGACGACGATTCGATTGTGATTATTATCAGTCAATCCGGGGAAACCCTCGATACGTTGGCTGCGATGCGCGAAGCCAAAAAGCGTGGAGCAAAGACGCTTTCTATAGTCAACGTCATCGGAAGTTCAATAGCCAGAGAAGCGGATTATGTGCTATACACTGCTGCCGGACCTGAGATTTCTGTTGCCTCGACAAAGGCGTATGTTACGCAATTAGCCTGTATTTATTTGATTGCGTTCGAGATGTCCTACATGATCGGCAAAATGACCGAGAAGGATTATTTGCGATATCAATCCGAATTGCTGAAAGTGCCGGAACATATCGAAGCCACTTTAGCCAAGCAGTCTGAGATTCAGAGAT
Organism: Clostridiaceae bacterium; assembly: GCA_012838315.1. Classification (GTDB taxonomy): domain Bacteria; phylum Bacillota; class Clostridia; order Saccharofermentanales; family Saccharofermentanaceae; genus DUPM01. The sequence goes on along the minus strand of DUPM01000088.1, from coordinate 51,563 downwards.
TTGCATCTTCACACTTCAATGCAAAGAGTATCTTCTTTATTGGAAGAGGACTTGATTACTATTTATCTATGGAAGCATCTCTAAAACTCAAGGAGATCTCATATATTCATTCAGAGGCCTATCCGGGCGGAGAGCTCAAGCACGGTACGATTGCTTTAATTGAAAAGGGTACGTTGGTCGTCTGTTCGTTGACACAAGAAGTATTGCTTGAAAAAATGATTTCGAATATCGCCGAGGTCAAAGCCAGGGGCGCTGTTGTTCTTGGCATTACAAACGAAACGCAGACGAAGGCGGCGAATGCTTGTGATGAGACATTTTTTATTCCGCAGATTGATCCTCTTTTGGCCCCTTTGGTAGCGGTGACACCGTGTCAGTTGTTTGCGTACTATATGGCTGTAAACAAGGGCTGCGACGTTGATAAGCCCAGAAATCTGGCTAAGAGCGTGACGGTTGAATAATCTGGACTGATTCGCGAAGACAATTGTGCACATAATTGATAATATATAAACATGTCAAGGAGGAGATTTTATGGTTTTAGGTATTCAGATTTCGGATTTATTTGATTTAGAGAAGACAATCGCTGCGGAGATTTTCGAGAATCGTGCGAATGTTTGGGAGGTATTGCCGGACATTAAGTCATTCATACTTAAACTCGGTGCAACTCTGGACCTTGAGCTTTATGAGAAGAGGGGAGAGGATATCTGGATTTCAAAAAGTGCAGATGTATTTCCGTCCGCTTATATCGCAGGACCTTGTATCATTGATCACGGCGCGCAGATTAGGCACTGTGCTTTCATTCGCGGCAGTGCTATTGTCGGAAAGAACGCAGTTGTCGGTAATTCAACTGAACTTAAGAACGTCATTCTGTTTGACGGTGTTCAGGTTCCTCACTACAATTACGTCGGAGACTCCGTGCTCGGTTTTAAGGCACACATGGGTGCGGGTGCGATTACTTCCAACGTTAAGTCGGATCAGACGCTGACCATATTCACTTGTGGTGCGCAGAGATTTCCGACAGGCATGAAGAAGTTTGGCGCCATCATCGGGGATCATACTGAAGTAGGATGCAATAGCGTATTAAACCCGGCTACAATTGTCGGAAGAAATTCGATTATTTATCCGCTTTCAATGGTTCGTGGCTTTGTACCCGCCAACAGTATTTACAAAAAGCATGGTGATATAGTGGCGAGAAGAACTTGCGATTGTTGAGTCGCTTATAACAACATCACATTAAAAAGACGGCTTCTTTGCATAGCAAAGAAGCCGTCTTATATAAATCACAATATATTTATTAAGTCAGATGACCCGAGTCCGAATCTTGTCCAGTGCATCTCTTGATATCTGCCGGACTACAGGGTCAGAATCTGCGAAAGCCAATTTCCGAACATACTCCTCGCAGTGTTTTGCCTGAATGTTGCCGACTGACTCGGCGGCGGCGGCTCTGACTGCTGCTGATACATCGCGTAATAAGGGTATCAATTGCATACCCGCATCGTACGTTGAAATCATGCCCATTGCGTGAGCAACAGCTGCACGGACCTCTTCATCTTGGTCATCGATCATCTTGACAAGAGCACTTAGATTCTGCTTTTTGCCTAGTTTTTCGATCTTTTCAACGACTTTATCGATTCTTGCCATCTTGATCGCCCCTTTCGTTTTATCTTCTCACTTAAATTATGCTCTGTTTCCGTTTTTATTACTAGCCTCATGTGCAAATGTTTTTGTAAAAATAATGTGTCATAACTGTTAACTAAAAATGTGATAATATCCTAGAGAACAAATGTGTTTCGCAAGTTTTGTTGAGCAAAAGGATTCGGTCATTTTTGTGAATTTTGCATTTACAATTTGACCTTATGATATAATTATCTTTACTATCAATCAAGTGTATTCCGGCCGAATTAATAGTATCTTCACAAGGAGAGATTGGATTATTGGATAATACTTCAAAGATAACTAAATCAACCGAATTCAGCCCGCAATATAGCCGGCATTTTCGTTTGTTGCGAGGCTTCGTTGTTGCTCTTGTTTTAACCGGTGTTTTTTTTGCGGTTGCTTGTAGCAGACATCTGTCGGCAAATCAAGAATCACGGATTACTGCCCCGACAATCTTGACATCGCAGGACCCTCTGGCCTCTGTAGATCCGGCAACTCCGACCCCGACGCCGACTTCTACCCCAACTCCGACGCCGACGCCGACACCGACCGCAAAATCCATCGTGGTCAGTTTTATCGGCGATACGACATTAGGACAGAATCGTGGTGTGGCTTCCGCAGATTTCAGTTTTGCAAGTGTCGTCGCAGACGACTATGCATATCCTTTTTCTAAGGCAGTGCCATTTTTAGAAACGGATCATCTGACCTTGGCTAATTTTGAAGGCACATTGACAACCGCAACAGCTTATCAAGATAAGGAATTTACTTTCAAAGGCCCTCTCGAATATGTTGAAATCTTGAAGCTCGGGAGTATAGAAGCGGTTAATCTTGCCAATAATCATACTTATGACTATGGCGAATCCGGATTGAAGGAGACGCGGTCGACTCTTGATGATGCAGGAATTTATTGGAGTGACAGTGCCAATTATGCGGTTTATGAAGTCGATGGAGTGAAGATTGGTATGGCCGGTTTCACTTTTCCTTGGCAGATGGAACCGATCTACAAGGCAATAGATTCATTGCGTGAATCAGGCTGTGAAATCGTCATTATTTCGGTTCACACGGGCGTTGAGCGCATGTATGAGCCGGAATCTGTCGCTGTCAATATGGCACACGATATCATTGATTATGGCGCAGATATCTATGTGGGTCATCATCCGCACCGTTTGCAGCCTATCGAGTTTTATAATGGCAAGTACATTCTTTATAGCCTTTCTAATTTTGTTTTTGGAGGACAACCATGGCTTACGGATCCGGATACGGCAATCATCCAGTGTACCTTTACGGTGGATGAAGGTCAGCTATTGGATTCAAGGCTAAAGGTTATTCCATTTTCGATGACATCGACGTTCCCCGGCAATGATTATTGTGCGGAACCTTATGAGGTGGGATCGGAAGAGTATGAGAGAGTCATGCTTAAGTTAAGATGGTCTGAGGCACCGGAGTAATTTCAATTCTGATGCAATATAGCGTTTGTCTCGAAAATAGATACATGAGAAATGGGAGGATTATTTATGAGCAGATCACAAGTTTTAATCCTGATGGGAAGTGATTCTGATTACCCTGTTATGGAGGCGTGCTTCAGAATGCTGAGAAAATTTGAAGTGTCATTTGAAGCCCATGTATGTTCCGCTCACCGTTCTCCGGAAAAAGCGGCGGAATTGGCTTCAACTGCTAAAGATCGCGGATTTTTGGTTATCATAGCCGCGGCGGGATTGGCCGCACACTTACCCGGTGTCTTAGCCGCATTTACTGTTTTGCCGGTCATAGGCGTCCCCTGTAAGTCCGGTGCGTTGAGCGGCGCAGATGCTTTGCACTCTATCGTTCAAATGCCGGCTGGTGTCCCGGTTGCGTGTGTCGCTATTGATGGCGCTGCAAATGCAGCGTTATTGGCGATTCAAATTATCGGCACGTCGAATGATGATGTCAGCGCAAAACTTCTGCAGTATAAGCATGAACTCGAGATGTCCGTTCAATTGAGGCATGAGCGCCTTCAAGAAAAACTCAAAAATCTGACCGATTGAGTTGTGTTGATGATTTCGATTCGACAGGTTTTATGTATTGATATTATCCAACGAAAAGTGATGTGAGGCGCATGGATGAATATTGCGGTTTTAGTATCCGGAGGCGGGACAAATCTTCAGGCGATTATTGACAGAATAGAAGACGGATCTCTTTCGGATGTTTACATTTCTGTCGTCATTTCGTCTTCCTCTGATGCGTATGCTATCGAGCGTGCGCAAAAACACGGTATTTCGGTCGTAAGTATCGTGAAGAAAAATTTCTCGACTGCAAATGATTTTGACCGGGCGATAATGGATACCTTGGCAAAATATGGGACGGAGTTTATTGTATTGGCCGGCTATTTGTCCTTGCTCGGGCATTGTGTCGTCGAACAATACAAGAACCGTATTATTAATATACATCCGTCGTTAATTCCTTCATTTTGCGGTGCGGGAATGTATGGCATTCGACCGCATGAGGCCGCCTTGCAGAGGGGGGTCAAAGTCTCGGGCGCAACCGTTCACATTGTCGACAGCGCTTACGATGAGGGGCCGATTATTTTGCAAAAGGCGATAGATATCGCCCCCAATGATACGCCGCAAACGCTTCAAAAGCGTATAATGAATGAGTGCGAGCAGGTGATATTGCCCAAGGCGATTCAGTTGTTTGCACACAATCGTATCAAGGTCGATGGTCGGGTTGCCCGAATTATTGATGTTTAGTCTTTGATAGAATATAGATTTATAAAAAGGAAGGATATCAAAATGATCAAAAGAGCTTTAATCAGTGTTTCAGACAAAAAAGGAATTACAGAGTTTTCTCGCAAACTCGTTGAGATGGGTGTCGAGATTCTTTCAACAGGGGGCACCTCTCGCTTACTGAGCGATGCCGGAATACCTTGCAAAGAAGTATCGGATGTTACCGGCTTTCCGGAGTGCCTAGACGGTCGAGTGAAGACTCTGCATCCATTGCTTCACGGAGGAATTCTTGCCATTCGATCGAATCCGGATCACATGAAGCGCGTTTCTGATTTGGGTATTGGGCTGATCGATTTGATTGTTGTAAATCTATATCCATTCAAGCAAACCATTATGAAGCCGGGTGTATCATTCGAGGAGTGCGTTGAAAATATTGATATTGGTGGGCCGTCTATGCTTCGCGCTGCCGCTAAAAATCATAATGACGTGACGGTAGTGACGGATCCAGAAGACTATGAGATTGTCCTATCTCAAATTGAGAAGCAAGGTGACACAGACGGCAAGACACGTTTCATGCTCGCTAAGAAGGTATTCGAACACACGGCTGCCTACGATGCACTAATTGCCAACTACTTCTTGAGTCAGTCCGATGATAAAACGCTTCCGAATCAATACACGATTTCCTTCGAGAAGGGATCTGAAATGCGCTATGGCGAAAATTCTCACCAAAAAGCTACTTTCTTCAAGAGTGCCCTTCCGGTAGAAGGATCCCTCTCAAAGGCGGAGCAGCTCAATGGCAAGGAACTGTCCTACAATAATATAGCGGATGCGGATGCAACAATTTCTTGCCTTAAAGAATTCAGCAAACCGACTGTGGTTGCAGTGAAGCATGCGAATCCTTGCGGCGTCGGATCTGCTGACAATGTCTATGATGCTTGGGTCAAGGCTTTTGAGGCAGACACGGTATCTATTTTCGGCGGTATTGTTGCTGTCAATCGAGAGGTTGACGCCAAAACGGCCGAAGCCATGAGTAAGATTTTTTTGGAAGTCATCATCGCGCCATCATACACAGAAGATGCTAAAAACATCCTTTGCTCCAAAAAGAATTTGCGCGTATTGGTGTTGCCTGGTGTCGCAACGCCTATTCCGTCCACTGAGCTGAATTATAAGCGCGTAGTTGGTGGCTTGCTCGTTCAGGACTATGATACTGCGGTGCCCTCAAAGGACGACATGCAAGTGGTGACTCAAGCCCAGCCGGATCCAAAACAAATTGAAGATATGATTTTCGCGATGAAGGTGGTCAAGCACGTCAAGTCTAACGGCATTGTTGTTGTTAAGGATAACCAGACTTTAGGTGTCGGGCCGGGACAGACAAATCGAGTAGGCGCCGCTCAGATTGCGCTTGCTTTTGCGGGTGATAAGGCGAAGGGTGCTGTAATGGGATCAGACGCATTTTTCCCGTTTGCGGATTGTGTTGAAGAAGCCCAAAAGGCCGGAATTACAACGATAGTGCAACCCGGTGGATCTATACGAGACCAGGAGTCAATTGATGAGTGCAATAAGCACGGAATTGCGATGGTCTTTACCGGAAAACGTCATTTTAAACACTAATTTAATTGTCGGAGGATATAGAATGAGGGTATTAGTCATCGGATCAGGCGGTCGCGAGCACGTTATATCGTATAAGCTCAGTCTGAGTCCACGAGTCACAAAGCTTTACTGCGCTCCAGGCAACGGAGGTATTGCATCTATAGCAGAGTGTGTGCCGATAAAAGCCACAGATATTGATCAGATTGTTGCATTTGCAAAGAGTGAGTCCATTGATTTGGTTTTTGTTGCTCCGGAAGATCCTTTGGCTCTCGGACTGGTTGATCGGCTCCGTGAGGCGCAAATTCGTGTTTTCGGACCGACGGCAGCTGCGGCGTTAATTGAAGCATCAAAGGCTTATTCCAAGGACTTGATGAAGCGGTACAATATTCCGACGGCTCGTTATGAGATTTTCGATTCCGAAAGTAAAGCACTTGCCTATTTAGAATCGCAATCGATGCCAATCGTGATTAAGGCTGATGGATTAGCCCTGGGAAAAGGCGTTATTATTGCTCAGACTCTCGACGAGGCGAAAGAAGCCGTTCACTCAATGTTTTCCGAAAAGAAATTCGGACAAGCGGGAGATGTTGTGGTTATCGAAGAATGCCTGAACGGGCCGGAATTAACAATTCTAGCCTTCGCTGATGGAGAAACCGCTATACCGATGGTCTCATCTCGCGATCATAAACGTGCACTAGATAATGATTTGGGGAAAAACACCGGCGGCATGGGAGCGATTACTCCGGGTGCTGACTTAAGTGAAGAGGACGAGTTGTTCATTAATGAGAAAATTATTGATGCGACAATCCTGGCGCTCAAGCAAGAGGGGCGGCCTTTCGAGGGCGTCATATATTTCGGCTTGATGTTAACCCCGGAAGGCCCAAAAGTCATAGAGTATAATGCGCGATTCGGCGATCCCGAAGCCCAGGCGATTTTGCCTAGGTTGCGCAATGACCTGTTGGATATCGTTGATGCATGTATTGACCATCGCTTGAGCGAAGTAGTTTTAGACTTCAAACCGGGTGCTTCTTGTTGTGTCGTTATGGCATCCGGCGGTTATCCGGATGCCTACGAGACCGGATACGAAATATTTGGTATAGAAGAGTCCGGATGCCTGGTTTTTCAGGCTGGCACAAAGCTCGTGTCGGGTCGTCCGGTCACCAGCGGTGGACGTGTCTTGTGCGTGTATGCCGAATCTGAAAATCTGGATGACGCGATTGAAAAGTCATATGAGAGCGTGCAAAAAATACATTTCAACAATGCCCATTATCGCACCGACATCGGTCGTACGGGGAAGTAGTATTGAGATACGGAATTTACGGGGGGGCATTTGATCCTTTTCATCGGGGTCACCTGGAAGTCATCAAAGGCGTTATGGCATCCTGCCAATTAACAGAGCTTTTCGTGGTGCCGACGGGGCAGCCGGTTTTTAAGGCGAATCGTACATTAACGCCCGCAGCTTACCGGTATTACATGCTCCAAGCTGTGCTTCGCAGCATGCCGAACGTTGTGGTTTCAGATATTGAGATTCAAAGCGAAGAAAAGTCTTATACACTTCATACCATAGATCGATTGGTTGAACGTTATAATCTCCCCAAAGACAGTAAGATATATTGGATTTGCGGTGCGGATATTCTCTATGAATTTGAAAGATGGTATAAACCGGAAGAGATTGCTCGTAAAGTGAGCTTAATTGTCTCCACGCGGCCCGGGTCGACGCAAGAGTCCGATTTGCAAATGGCTGATATAATCCGTCAGAAATATGATATGGATGTGGTGCTTCTACCCCTTGATACAACAGACATATCTTCAAGTGATATTCGAAAAAACCAGGACTATTCCATGTTGCCGAGCGCAGTTCGCCGATTTATTCAAGTCAATGACTTGTATTCTCAAGACTGGCCGATGCATGCTATCTCCGAGGAGTCCTACACGCATTTTTCCGCCGCCCTTCGACTACTCTTTGCTGAACTCAGCGAAAAGAGACTTCTTCACAGTTTGAATACTGCTATCTTATCGGCCAGATATGCAATTCGTTTTGGATATTCTCCAGAAAAGGCTTTGATTGCAGGGCTTCTTCACGACTGTGCCAAAGAGCTGCCGTTGAATCAAATGTCTCAGTTGGCGTCACTAGTCATTGACGACATCTGGCCCAAAGAGATGATTCATGGACCGGCTGGCGTGATTTACGCTCGCGAGCGATATGGCATAAAGGATTCGGAAATTTTGGATGCAATATGCTATCATACAACCGGACGACGTAATATGAGTGGCATCGAAAAGGTCGTCTATCTTGCAGACAAGCTTGAACCGGCAAGACAATTTGATGATTTAGAACCGATTCGAGAAACGGTAAAAACAGATTTGAACCAGGCGATGATTGTTTGTTTTCACGCAGTTAAAGAGAGCCTGAGACGAAAGGGTCGAGACCTGCATCCGCTTTCGCTTGAAGCATTGGATGATTTGCAAAAGTGATTAAGAAAAGTATCTGATAACGCAGATGAGAACTGAAAATGTAGCGTAGACGCTAGAGCACAATCAACAAATACAACATATGGGAGATTAAGATGGATTCTAAACAACTGGCAGAACGGATTAAGGGAATACTAGAGGACAAAAAGGCGACGGACGTTGAAATCATTGAGGTTGCACAAAAAACCATCATCGCTGAGCAGTTTGTTATCGCAACCGGCACCTCGACGACTCAAATCAAAGCACTGGCTGAAGAGGTCAATTATGTCCTGAAAAAGGAAGACGACTTGACACCGGATCATATCGAGGGCGTCTCTACCGCTCGCTGGATTTTGCTGGACTACAGGGATGTCATCGTTCATATTTTTCACCCTGAAGAGCGCGAGAACTATAGCCTTGAAAAACTTTGGGCGTCTCGTCCGAGCAGTGAGGATATTATTCACGAAGAGTCATAATTATATCTCGCACTAGATTCGCATATACCTTAAAAACTTCTTGTTCCGTATTCTCTTAGACTATTCTCTCGGCAATTGTCGAACAAGTCATGACAATTGTTTGATCATCGTGATTAAAATAACGATATCAATACGAACGACGATGTTCTTATGCAGAGGGGTAGTATATGAAGGGTCATGATACGAAGCGGATTGTGCTTATTGTTGTGGTGATTCTTGCTGTAATTGTGTCAATTTTCCGAATGGTTGCGGTTTTAGGCCGGGAGCCCATAGTTATTGAGACGCTATCAAGTTCACCTTGTATCACATCGGAGACATTAGTGTGCGGTCCATCGACGATGAATTCAACGGAAATAACTGAGAAGGATATAACCAAGGTCATTGATGAGCAATTCCCGGTATACATCTGTGGTAGCGTGCTTGAGCCGGGCGTTTATGACATTTCTCGAGGTACATTTATGTATCAACTTATCGATTTAGCGGGTGGTCTGACTGAAGACGCAGCTGTTAACCATGTCAATCAAGTGTTTATGATTGTTGAGCCGATATCGATTTATATTCCGTCCTCAGACGATGTAAGTGAGACGCCCGATCAATCAGATACTTCACTTGTCAGAAATGAGAATGATATCTATGTATGGGGCGGCAGTGAGGTACTCGTAGAATCAACGACAACGGATTCAATGGTGAATATTAACACGGCCGGAAGGGAGGAATTGATGACTCTAACCGGTGTCGGTCAAGCCACTGCCGATTCAATCATACAGTATCGTGACACAGTCGCACGGTTTACTCGCATTGAAGACATCATGAATGTTCCCGGTATTAAGACCGCCCGATTTGAGGCGATCAAGCACCAGATTACGATATGATGAGAGACATATTGATCTCATCTGACATTTGTATCATCTCGTGGGAGCCGGGCGCGAAGGTACGAACCCGATTATCCGACACTACGGAAACGAATGACGTGGGCACGATGAATGCATGAGGATTTTCGTTTTGATAATTAAGTTCAAGTTCTTGCAAATAACTTGCTGAAGCGTTAGAATTACGACATATCTAAAGACAGAGATGGGAGAGCATCGCTCATCATACAACCGACAGAGAGAGAGGATCTTGGCTGGGAATCCTTTTCCGTTGTTAGAGAGATGTACCAACCCGGAGTCGCTGCTAGGGAGCTAATATCGAAATAGCAGACGCTGACTGCGTTATCGTCATGAATGAGTGGCCGATCAGGCAATTTGGGTGGAACCGTGCGAAATGCACCCCATAGGGTGTAGATTGTATGGTTTTTTTATTTTGGAGGTAGAAAGATGATTGATTTCAACACAGCAGATGGTCGCATGGCTTATCGTCACACAAGTGCACATATTATGGCGCAAGCCGTTAAGCGGTTATGGCCGGATACTCAATTAGCCATTGGTCCGGCTATCGAAGACGGATTCTATTATGATTTTGATCGCGAAAAAGCCTTTGACAAGGATGATCTCGATGCGATTGAAAAGGAGATGAAAAAAATCATCAAAGAAGCGTTGCCGGTTGAACGGTTTGTTCTTGATCGCGCGTCGGCTCTTGAGAAAATGCATCAAGCAGGTGAAAAATACAAGGTTGAGCTCATTGAGGATTTGCCCGAAGATGAGGTTCTGTCATTTTATAAGCAAGGCGAATTTGTCGATCTTTGTGCCGGGCCGCACTTGGAAAACACGAAAGAGGTTAGAGCGTTTAAGCTGACACAAGTTGCAGGAGCATATTGGCGTGGCAGTGAAAAAAACAAAATGCTCCAACGTATTTATGGTACAAGTTTTCCGGACAAGGATCAGCTCAAGGCATATCTCGATCGTATTGAAGAAGCCAAAAAACGTGACCATAATAAAATTGGTCGCGAGCTTAAGTACTTCACGACCGCTGAATGCGTTGGTCAGGGCCTTCCAATCATTTTGCCCAAGGGTACCAAAGTACTTCAGACTTTGATTCGATTTGTCGAGGACGAAGAGGATCGTAGAGGCTATCAGTACACTCGTACACCGCTTCTTGCCAAGTCGGATCTATATAAAATTTCCGGCCATTGGTATCACTATCGTGACGGTATGTTTTTGATGGGTGATCCGGCAGAAGTCATTCAAGACGAAGGAAAGATAAATGAGTCAGAAATATATGCGCTTCGCCCGATGACTTGTCCGTTCCAGTACCATGCGTATCTTAATGAGTCCAGGAGCTATCGCGATCTGCCGATTCGTTACGCAGAGACATCAACACTTTTCAGAAATGAGTCTTCCGGTGAAATGCATGGCCTAATTCGCCTTCGCCAGTTCACTATATCTGAGGGCCATCTTATTTGCATGCCTGAGCAGTTGAATGAAGAGTTTAAAGGCGCGCTCGATTTGGCGAGCTTTATGCTGGATGCTGTGGGCCTTTCTGATGATGTTAGTTATCGTTTTTCCAAATGGGATATCAATAACAAAGAAAAGTACGTGGGTTCTCCGGAGGAGTGGGAGGCTGTCCAGAATACAATGCGTGGCATACTCGATGAACTAGAGCTCGATTACAAAGAAGCTGACGGAGAAGCGGCATTTTATGGACCGAAGCTCGATATCCAGATTAAGAATGTCTGGGGCAAAGAAGATACGCTCATTACGATACAGATTGATTTTCAACAGGCGAAGCAATTCGGGATGGAGTACACAGATCGAGACGGCACGAAGAAGAATCCTTATATTATTCACCGCACTTCTATTGGATGCTATGAGCGCACTCTGGCACTCATTCTCGAAAAATTTGCAGGCGTCTTGCCGTTGTGGATGGCGCCGGAACAAGCGCGGATTTTGCCGATTTCCGATAAGCATGTGGATGCCGCTAAGAACATCGCGGCGCTCTTGTCTCGTGAAGGCATTCGTGTATCGGTGGATTCGCGTGATGAGAAAATCGGCAAGAAGATTCGCCAAGCTCAAATGGACAAAATTATCTATATGCTTGTCATTGGAGACAAAGAGGTTGAGGAAAATCAACTTGCTGTTCGCTCGCGTCATGAAGGCGATTTAGGTAGTCTAACGCCGGAGGCACTCATTGCAAAACTTAAGGATGAGGTCTCCACGCGCAAGAAAGTATATTAATTTTTGATTTCGGATTTGGGCTGTTGCGTTGTGTGACGGCCCATTTTTCTGATTATTCATATATAATGTGGATGTCATTTCGCGCGGAAGATAAGATGCATATCTCGCATTTTAGCCGCTAGTCAAGGAGGACCATTGAAAGACCGCATTAAACGAATCTTTGTTTCGGAGGTGGGTATTCCACATGAAAACTTGTGGATTGCCGTTTTTCTGCCTGTACTCATTCTGGGTGCCCTCTTTTTTGCTCTCGGAATTCGTCCTTTCGGACATGCTTCATTATTGACGAATGATCTATACCATCAGATTGCGCCGTTTTTGTTGGAGCTTCGACGCAAATTTCATACGGGTGAAAGCCTTCTATTTTCTTGGAATATTGGTTTAGGCACGTCGTTTCTACCAACGATTGCATACTATTGTGCCAGTCCGCTTAATATTATCGCTTTGATTTTCCCCGAGAAAAATCTGCTGGATGTTATTACGCTTATCGCATTGATTCGAGTTGGACTTTCGGGGCTCTCATTTTCGATTTTATTTAGAGAAAAGTATGGAGCAGAGAATCAATTCGTACTGAGTGGTTCATTATTATACGCGTTGAGCGGATTTGTAGTATCGTATTTTTGGGTCATCATGTGGATGGATGTCGTTGTCTTGTTACCATTGATCGTTCTAGGCTTATGGAGAATGATTACCGAGAAGCGTTTCATTCTTTATGTTTTTACACTTTTTTTAGCGATTACCTCAAACTTTTATATGGGCTTTATTGTCTGTGTATTTTCGATTATATTTTTTGTCGTGTTATTTTTTGATGCCAAGGAGCAGGGACGATCGCAACCGATTGTGCCGGCCTTTCTCTATTATTCTTTGAGTTCAATCGTTGCAACCGGCATGAGTGCTGTCTTGATCTTTCCGGTTATCGCTCAAATCGTATCTTCTCTTTCAAGGGGGGCGATTTTTGAGGGAGTGCAGTCGCTTATCCCGGCATTTAGTCCGATCGATTTAGCATCGCGATTCATGGTGCTCTCCAATCCTGTCATCCGATTTGGTCTGCCCAATATTTATTGCGGCATAATTGTTTTTGCCGTCATCCCTTTGTATGCAACCTGCAAGCGGTTTTCTATGCAACGGAAAATAATGATGATTGGGCTCTTGGCATTTTTGTATCTGTCTATGTCCATTCCGCTGATAAATCTCTTGTGGCACGGCATGCGTGCACCGAATCAATTTCCGTATCGACAATCCTTCATACTCGTGTTTGTATTACTCTTCATGCTGGTAGAGCTGTTGCTGAATTTTCGGTTTTCGGGGACGAAAGTTCTGGTATTTAGCCAAATCATTAGTACAGTAGCACTTTCTGCAATCTTCCTGTTTTTCGAAAAGGGAATAAATCTTTCAGTGATGGGCGCATCAATAGTAGCATTAACTTTGTATTATGTTGTCTTAATCTTTATGCAAAGGAACATAGATAACGAGAAACGGGTGGATCGAGCTGCAAAGCTTTTGTTGGTTGCAACGATTTTAGAGGTCTTTTTTTCAACGGGGTTCGCACTCAAATTTATCGTTGAGAATGAGGGTTTTACTTTTGATCGGTCATTTGCTCAGCATGCAAAATCGATATCTTCAGAGTTGGATGCACTTGATTCCGATCGATTTTATCGCTCTGTTCTTTTGCCGCAAGACAATGGAAATGACGGCGCAGCTTTGGGCATCAAATCGATTTCAGGTTTTACCTCAATGCTCCCCCAAGACATCGTGAGGTTTTTTTCCGGATTAGGATTGTCGAATAACGATCTGAACATAATCGGAAGTGACGGACTGGTTCCCACTACGCGTATTATGTTTGGTGTAAAGCATGTTATCGTTTATGAAGATGGTGTGACCGCAAGCGAGTTCCTCGGCAAAGATAATGAAACGAATCCGGTTGATAAAGCCGATGGCTTTAACGAGGCATCCGAAAACATGATTTTCAGTCGCTATCGAGTTGATTCCGATGAACGTGTGCTTCCGATTGGCTATCTCATTCCGAATGAAGCTACGAATTTTCGAATGGATTCAAATAGGTCGGCATTTGATAATACGAATTCCTTTATTAATAAGCTGGGTTCAGCGCCTGTATATCGCATCAAAAGATTCGACATATTAAACAAGGTTAATGCCACGAGTACTGAGGATGAAGAGTTGTTTATAGTGAATTCTCCGGACGAAGTGTCTTACTTAGAAATATCTCCCGAAGGATTTACCGAAGGAGAGCGCGTATATCTCCATATTCGTAACGTTTCGAAAGTTGGAGTGATATTGCGTGTAGAGAATCGAGACACGCAGGAAATTACAGAACAGCGCTTTATTCCCGAGGAGGGTCAGATTATTGATTGCGGTTTGATGCCTTCGGCAAATGAGATTTTTTCGGTACATGTGCTAATTCCTGCGAACAGGTCGAAAGGGAATATTCGAATTGCTTTTGCGACAGAGGACATAAGAGCGATCGATGCTTTATATGAGTTATTATATCAGAATACTCTTGAAAATATCGAGTACACGGCCAAGTCGCTGAGTGGCTCAGTTGAGGTGCCCCAGGATAGTGTTTTGTTGCTAACGGTGCCCTTTGACAAAGGGTGGCATGCAATTGTGGATGGGAAGAGTCAAGAGACGGTGAATTCATTTGGTGCATTATTGGCGATTGAGTTACCGTCGGGAGAACACAATGTGTCGTTCGAGTTCGAGCCGGAAGGTCTTCGTGCCGGCATCGCGACGTCAATAGCCTCAACTATAGCTTTTGTCATGATGTGTGTATTTCTCAGTCAGAAAAAGGCCGCGAGCCCTAAAGTGGATTCATGAGCACGACTGTTGACTTCGACGGCGTACACTTCAAATTGTTATTATTATGGGGACATCTTCTAGTAGTGGTGTAGTGTTGTACCTCTATTTTTTATTGTCACACGCCACGTTTTATTTGTGCAAATCTTACCGATTTTCTCGTTGACAGTTTGCTTGTTTACGAGTAGAATTCTATTGTTCGTCTTGGAAAAGGCGACATTTTCGGGGTGTGGCTCAGGTGGTAGAGCGCTTGGTTCGGGACCAAGAGGCCGGAGGTTCAAGTCCTCTCACTCCGACCAGACGGGAATCTTTAAAGGATTCCCGTTTTTTGTTGCCAAAAAATTCGAGAATTAGTTGCGTGATTCACGAGAAAAGCGATATGTATGCTATCATGGGAATAGTTTTTTCGGAGGTGGTTGCATTGAGTAGGGCAGATGATATTTTTATTGCGAATTGCAAGCAAATACTGACGCAGGGTGTCTCTACGGAGAACGAGAAAGTAAGGCCGAAGTGGGAGGACGGAAGTCCGGCATATACGCTCAAATGCTTTGGTTTGGTGAATCGCTACAATCTATGTGAGGAGTTTCCCATATTGACTCAGCGGTCCATTAATTTTCGGGCGGCTCTGGATGAAATTCTCTGGATTTGGCAGAGAAAATCTAATAATGTCAATGATTTGAATTCCAAAATTTGGAACGCGTGGGCGGATGAGACCGGCTCAATTGGCAAGGCTTACGGGTATCAGTTAGGTGTAAAGCATAAGTATAAAGAAGGCGAATTTGATCAAGTCGACCGGGTGCTGTTTGATTTGAACAACAATCCATACAGTCGAAGAATGATGACCAATATATACGTTCACCAGGATTTGCATGAGATGCACCTATATCCTTGCGCTTATTCGATGACCTTTAATGTTACGGATAATCGCCTCAATGCTATTCTAAATCAGAGATCTCAAGATATGTTGGTGGCGAATGGTTGGAATGTCAGCCAGTATGCTGCTCTGGTACATATGATGGCGCATGCGTCTGGGTTCGAACCGGGTGAATTAGTTCATGTGATTGCAGACGCGCATATTTACGACAAGCATATACCGATTGTTCAAGAACTCATCGAGCGACCGGTCTTTGATGCACCAAAGCTTGTTATTACGGCTCCGGAGAGAGATTTTTATTCATACTCCGCAGATAACGTTCAACTCGACAACTACGTTCACGGACCGACAATTAAGGGCATTCCGGTGGCGGTATAATCGAGGGGGAGGACATTATATGTTGAGAGCAATTGTTGCGGTGGATCGCCAATGGGGAATCGGTTTTCAAGGGGATCTGCTTTTTTCTATTCCCGAAGACCAGAAGGGCGTTTTTCGAGCGCATACGATTGGGAATACCGTTGTTCTCGGAAGAAAGACGCTGGATACTTTTCCGGGTCGAAAGGTATTGCCCGGAAGGACAAACTTGGTGATGACGAGAGATGAGCAATTCATTGTGCCCGGCGCAGAAATAATTCATTCATTAGACTCTTTTCTGGCATACCTAAAAGTTCATTCGGAAGATGATATATATGTGATTGGTGGTGAGCAAATATACTCGCTTCTACTACCTTTTTGTGAAGAGGCGATTGTGACGTACGTGGATGCACAACGTGATGCGGACGCATTTTTTACCAATTTAGACGCAGCGGAATCTTGGCGAATTGATGACATCGGACCCTGGATTTCTTCGGTGACGGGTCTGGCTTTTCGAGTGCTCAAGTACCAAAATCTTAGAATAAAGGGGCGCTAGTGCAGTATGCACAAAAATATTCATTAATCATAGATTAATGTCTCGAATTCTCTTGTTGTTTCATTTTGGGCGTGATGTTATAATCGTTTTGACAGATGAGAACAGCACTGTCGCAATAATATTAGTTGGTTTTTCCCCGATATAGGAACACCACAAAGGAGGAATGACTCATGAAAGCGTTTAATCTAAGTAATGTTGATGTGCAGGCTTTTATGAAAGCACTGGACAGCTGTAAGGGTGACGTCATGCTTATCACAGGTGAGAACGATCGTTTTAACCTCAAGAGTAAGTTGAGTCAGATTGCAGGTCTTGTAAGTTTGATTGAGGGCGGTAAGGTAGTTAATGCCAAGGTTTATTGCTCTAACCCGGAAGATGAGTCTTTACTGTTCAGATTGAATCTTTTCGGTTCTGCTGAGGATGTCGCCGAGGTATAAGCCTCGACAATCCACAGTCTTTATTACAAATACTCCGCCTCGGAATTATTTCGTGGCGGTTTTTTCTTTTGTGGATTTTGATCGAGTCGACTTAGTCCGCATGTGCTATAATCAGATGATGTATAGATATGCACGAGGTGAAGATGTCAGAATATTTGTTTAATGCGAGAGACGTGGCGGCCTATTTCAAATGGGCAGGTATTCCAAGTCACGAGGAGATGAAATATCTCTCGTTTCTTTTTGATCGAAGAGTGCATTTGCTTGCTCGCCCGCTGACGCAAGATGAGCAGTCATTTTATCACGCGGTATATCGCGAGATGTATCACCTTTGGTCTGTCGGATATATTGACGAGTTTTCGGACTATGCACTAATAGCGCCTCCCGGTACCTTGCCGATTTTCTGTGGTGCAGGATTCATTGCGCTGGAATCTTATATGAAGATTATCGCTTTACACCTCATTTGCTCATCGCACTTGCCATATGTGCGTATCAATTTCGTTGGATTGCCATTGCTTCTTGGCATCAGTGCGGAATATGAAGACTTTGAAAAAAGCCTGGAAGCCTCATTTCAGGCATTGCGATTGGCGGCATACGATATTTTTAATAAAAACTATGATATATCTAAGGGCATTCCGAATGAGATATTGTGCATTTCTTTGGATTCGAGACTCAAGATGGATCTTTTCGGATCCGATGGCGTGGGTCAGATGCTCAGAGACGATACAAAAGATAAGCTCGAAGCGCTCAAGAAATCTTCGATGAATGATAAACTAGCACGTGATAAAAGCGAACGCAAAAAAAAGACGGCTCAGACTAAAAAGGCAATTCCGAAGAAGCCGAAGTCGAGTTCGAGTCAGAATAAGCTATAAAAATGAATAAAGACTAACGAGGAAATTTTCATGACACAACTATTGCGCATGGGCCTAGATATTGGCTCGACGACTATTAAGATTGTTCTTCTCAAGGGTGATGAGATATTGTACCGTCAGTACAGACGTCACCACTCTGATATCAGGGGTGAGCTGGTAAGAGCATTTGAGGATTTGGCACATTCTTTTCCCGGCATATCAGTTCAAATGTCTATTACGGGATCCGGCGGATTGTCGGTGGCCAAGTGGCTCGGGCTGGATTTTGTTCAAGAGGTGATTGCGGAAACCGTTGCAATAACAAAGTATCACCCCGAGACAGACGTCATCATTGAGCTCGGCGGAGAAGATGCGAAGATTACGTATCTTCATCCTGTTCCGGAGCAGCGAATGAATGGCACTTGTGCCGGCGGAACGGGCGCTTTTATCGACCAGATGGCAACTTTGTTACAAACCGATGCCGACGGACTTAACGCCATGGCAAAGGATTACAAGTCGCTTTATACCATCGCTTCGCGATGCGGCGTTTTTGCGAAAAGTGATTTGCAACCGCTGATGAATGAGGGCGCTGCAAAATCGGATTTGGCGGCGTCAATTTTTCAAGCGGTGGTCAATCAGACGATTGCAGGTCTCGCGTGCGGCCGGCCGATTCGAGGACATATCGTATTCCTCGGTGGCCCGCTTTATTTCTGTTCTGAATTGCGAAAAGCATTTGAGCGTACTTTGGAGAGTCAGGCAAAGTCTTTCTGGCTTCCCGATGATGCTCAGTTATACGTGGCTCTTGGCGCGGCGTTATCTGCTAATGGTTCGCTTGTTTTGCTTGATGAATTAATTCAATCATTTATGCAGGAGAGCGGATTTAAACCCGACATTACGCGTATTCCCCCTTTGTTTGCAGATCAGGCGGAGCGTGAGGCATTTGTCGAGCGGCATGAAAAGGCCACCCTTGAGCTATTTGATATCAAAGCTCAAAAGGGCCCGTGTTTTCTGGGAATAGACGCTGGAAGCACAACGACGAAGGCTGTTTTGATTAATGATCAAGGTCAGCTCATATACACCTACTATGGTGGCAATAACGGCAATCCACTCAAGAGCACCATCAAAATCCTGAAAGATGTTTACAATCAGATGCCTGATGGCACGCATATAGCAAATTCTTGTGTTACCGGATACGGAGAGAATATTATTCGAGCTGCATTGAAGGTCGATGACGGCGAGATTGAGACCATGGCTCATTTTCAGTCGGCCAAATATTTCTGTCCGGAAGTCGATTTTATCATTGATATCGGCGGACAGGATATGAAGTGCATGCGTATTCGTAACGGCGTTATCGATTCAATCATGTTGAATGAGGCTTGCTCATCGGGTTGCGGCTCGTTTATTCAGACATTTGCAGAGAATCTTAAGATGGATGCGCATTCCTTTTCGGTGGAGGCACTTTCTGCGACAAACCCAGTCGATCTGGGCACACGCTGTACTGTCTTTATGAATTCCAAGGTTAAGCAGGCGCAGAAAGAAGGGGCCTCGGTGGGTGACATCTCGGCAGGCCTTTCTTATTCTGTTGTTCGCAACGCGCTATATAAGGTCATTAAGATTCGGGATACGTCCCAATTGGGTGATAAAATTGTCGTTCAAGGCGGTACATTCCTGAATGATGCTATTTTGAGGTGCTTTGAACTCGTGTCTAAACGCGATGTGATTCGACCCAATGTTGCGGGTTTGATGGGCGCTTTTGGCGCCGCGATTATTGCAAAAAAGAGATGTGCCGATGTATCCCGGGTGTCTCAAATACTTACTCGTGAGGCGCTCGAATCGTTCAAGGTAGAGACGCGAACGGCGGTTTGCCAACTTTGTACCAACAATTGTAAACTGACTATTTCAAAGTTTTCGAACAACGAGCGATTTATTTCAGGAAATCGTTGTGAGCGCGGTGCGGGACAGAATAAAAACGAAGATCTGCTTCCAAATCTATTTAAATATAAATATGATCGCACGTTTAGATATCAGCCGCTTTCAGTGGATAAGGCGCCTCGAGGCACAATCGGCATTCCAAGAGCGCTCAACGTCTATGAAAACTATCCTTTTTGGTTTACGATGTTGACCGAATTGGGTTTCCGTGTGGAGGTTTCCTCTCGTTCGGATCACAATCTTTTCGAAAAAGGCATGGACTCCATCCCTTCAGAGAGCGTATGCTATCCGGCAAAATTAGTTCACGGGCATGTTGAAGATTTGCTTGCTCGTGGTGTCAAGACAATATTCTATCCGTCGATCCCTTATGAGCGTAAAGAGAATGAATCGGCGAATAACCATTACAACTGCCCGATCGTGACCTCTTATCCCGAAGTGATCAATAATAATGTCGAAAATATTCGCGATCAGGGTATTCGTTTGATTAAAGATTTTTTGCCGATGGATAACCACAAGAAGTTGGCGGAAAAAATTGCTGATATTTTCAAAGAGTCGGGCGTCACCTTACAGATGGCTCGTGCGGCAATTGTTCTTGCCGATGAGGAATATTTCCGATTCAAGAAGGACATTTACGAAAAGGGTCAGGAGGTCGTCAAGGATCTTGAACGTTCCGGACAAAAGGGTGTCGTTCTAGCCGGTCGTCCCTATCACTGTGATCCGGAGGTCCACCATGGCATTCCGGAAATGATCAACTCTTTGGGCCTTGCCGTACTTACCGAAGACAGCGTGGCTTCTCCGGGATTGTTGGAGAGACCGATTCGTTCGGTTGACCAATGGATGTATCATACCCGTCTTTATGAGGCGGCGGCGTATATTATCGACAAGAGCTATTTGGAGCTGGTGCAATTAACTTCATTTGGTTGCGGACTAGATGCAGTCACGTCCGATCAGGTCCAAGAGATTCTGGAGTCGAAGGGGAAGCTCTATACGCTTTTGAAAATTGATGAAGTCAGCAATCTCGGCGCCGCACGTATTCGCATTCGCTCCTTGAAAGTTGCGATGGACGAGCGCTTGCAACGCACAGATGCGGACATCCATAAGCGTTCGATCGGTGACTATAAAGTGAAACGTGTCCCTTTTACCGCCGAGCATAGAAAAACGCACACATTGCTTGCACCGCAAATGGCTCCGGTTCAATTTGAGTTTGTAGAGGCTATATTTAGGAATGCGGGCTATCGAGTCAAAGTGCTCAAAGAGGCGACTCAAGAAGATGTAGAGTGTGGACTTCGCTTTGTCAATAACGATGCTTGTTATCCGTCCATCATGGTGGTCGGTCAGTTGCTGAATGCCTTTGTCTCGGGTCAGGAAGATCCGGACAATACGTCGGTTCTCATTACGCAAACCGGTGGCGGTTGCCGAGCGACTAATTATGTTGCGTTTTTGAGAAAGGCCTTGCGAGAGGCCGGATTTGAGCAAGTACCGGTTGTGGCGCTATCCGCTCAGAATTTTGAAAACAATCCGGGACTTAAATATACACCACAACTGCTCCATCACGCACTGCAGGCGTTGTGCTACGGCGATCTTTTGTCGACATTATTACTTCGGGTTCGACCGTATGAAAAAATCAAAGGTTCGGCGAATGCTCTTTATCGCAAATGGAGTGAAAAGGCGATTTCGTTCTTCAACCGAGAGTCGCGATTTGACGGATTATCAAAACCCTATCAGATGGAGAGGACGGCGGAAGCGCTTTTGGCTTCAAAATCAGATGAGGCGCAGAAGGTTGTTTCTGACCTTGAACATGAAATCGGCTTTAAGAAAGATTCGAAGTCATACAAGAGCATGATTTCCAAAACGATAGATGCATTTGATCATCTTCCGTTGGCCGACGAACCGAGACGCCCGCGCGTCGGGTTGGTCGGAGAGATTTTGGTGAAGTTTCAACCTGATGCGAACAATCACGTTGTTGATGTGATTGAGCAGGAGGGTTGTGAAGCCGTTATGCCGGGCTTGCTGGATTTTTTCCTCTATAGTATTTACAACCCGATTTGGCGTGCAGAAAATTTGGGCAGAAGTGCATTTAGTGCGTTTGTTTCGCAGCGGATGATTGATATTATCGAGGGATACCGCAAGCACATCGTTAAAAAGCTTAAGGCCAGCGGGAAGTTTCAGGTTCCGGTGGATATCCGGCTTTTGTCCGAGAAGGCAGAGACCATCTTGTCTTGCGGTAACGCTTGTGGTGAGGGCTGGTTCTTGACTGCAGAGATGCTTGAACTGATTGAAAGCGGTGTTCCGAATATCGTTTGTGCACAACCGTTTGCCTGTTTGCCCAATCATGTGACCGGCAAAGGTATGATTAAAGAGCTTCGGAGACAGTATCCGCAAACGAACATTGTACCCATTGATTACGATCCGGGTGCGAGTGAAGCCAATCAACTCAATCGCATTAAGCTTATGATAAGCACGGCGTTGCTCATACACGAGCGGGATAACTCCGGTGATGACGGTTTTGTAAAGGATACAGCTTCCGAGCGTAAACCTGCAGCCCAACAACCAGGTAGAACGTCAGATGCGGTCGCGATTTCATCCGAAGGGATGTCCTAGTTGATTATTAAGTTCTACGGAGGTGTGTCTTGAGTTCAGAGCAAGCCCAAAAGAGTCCGATTATATTGTTGGTCGATGCCAACAGTATTATCAATCGCTCATATTTTGCTTTGGCCGGCAGAAGTGATCTGACGGCGCCCGACGGGACACCGACCGGTGCGGTGAACACATATTTGAATACAGTGTCGAAGTATATTTCGGAGATTGAACCGACGCATATATTATCGCTCTTTGACCGACGTGAAAAGACTTTCCGGCACGACATGTTTGACGGATATAAAGCGACGCGCAAACCGATGGATCCGGATTTGGCCGCTCAGATGCCCATTATCAAAGAGATCATGGATGCCATGCAAACGGCACGGTATGATTTTGCCGGTTATGAAGCAGATGATTTAATCGGCACCTACTCTCGAATTGCTTCAGAGCAAGGGTTTCGCGTCTTTATTTTATCGGGAGACAAGGACGATTTTCAGCTGATTAACGAGCGTGTTTCCATCATCATGCCGGTTTCAAAGGCCGGCAAATCGAAGACAGATATTTATGATTCGGATGCGTTCTATGAACGATATGGTTTTTATCCGGAAGATTTTGTCACGTACAAAGCCTTGATGGGAGATTCTAGTGACAATATCCCGGGTGTAAAGGGTGTCGGTGAAAAGACGGCGGCAGAATTGGTCAAAGCGTACCATTCTTTGGACGCGATTTATGATCATGTTTCTGAACTGTCAGCGTCCGTTCAGAAGAGACTCATTGACGGTAAGGAGAACGCATATTTATCCTATCGTCTTTCTGAAATTGATCTCAACGTTCCCGTAACCATGGATATCGAAAAGACGCGCGTGAAGGAACCGGATCGAGCGGAATTGGCATTGATGTTTCATCGCTTAGGGCTTAAGAGTCAGATTAAAAAATTCAAGTTGGAGCAAGATGTGCGCGAGGCTGTGTTGTCGACCTCGCCGGAGGAAAATGATGCGTCCGATTCAGGTGAAAGGCCTTTTCGAGCGCCTCAGATTAACGAAGTAAAGCGATTGACAAGCGATGTCATTCAATCTGAATGGATAAGCCAATCAGACTATCTTGCATTGAGACCGGCAAGTTGGAAGATCCTCGACAGTGGGGCGCATCAAGCAGTGATTATTGCAGCTTTTTCTGACGAACGGATATTCTATATTGAAGAAAGTGATTTTCTGAAGGTCCTCGAAAAGCTTGCATCGATGGGAGTCGGAACAAAAACATGCCCTGTTGCGGCATTTTCAATCAAAAATCAATTCAAATTTTTACCTTTTGTGTTGCCTTTTGAACATGTTCACGACATTGAGCTCGCAGGCTATCTATTAAACCAAATTGAAGGCGCATCGCCGACGTTGGAACTTCTTTTCGAGCGTTCGCTCAAGATACCCTATCCTGAGCCGGCCTTCCTTCAAGATGAGAGTGACTCTCGAAAAAGCGATCAAACAGCGATCGAAGAGTGGATTTCTTCGCAGGACGATTCTTCGAATTCAAGGGATGAAGTCATTCGAAAATCAGCATACGAAGCAGCAATTATTCTCGCGGTTGCCTCTGAGCAGCGAAGTGCAATTCGAAGTATCGGTATCGAGAAACTGGCTTATGAGATTGAAATGCCGTTGATTGCGTGTCTCGATCGCATGGAGAGAAGCGGTTTCTTGGTTGATCGCAATGTCTTGTTATCTTTGCATAACGAGTTTCAGGATCGCCTGACTGTACTTGAGCAGGAGATTTATGCTTTGGCTGACGGGCCATTTAATATCTTGTCACCCAAGCAACTGGGAGAAGTGTTGTTCATAAAGCTGAAATTGCCTTCCGGAAGAAAAAATGCCGGCGGCCAATTGTCGACGGATTCCGATGAATTGGCTCGCCTGGAAAAAGCACATCCAATCGTTCCTATGATTACCGAATACCGCCAGCTTTCGAAGCTGGATTCGACATTTGTAGTAGGTCTTCAAAAGGTTATTGATCCGAAGGATGGCCGCATTCATTCAAACTTTTCGCAAGCGATGACAACCACCGGGCGATTATCATCCTCCGATCCGAATTTGCAGAATATCCCGATACGCACCTCGGCCGGAAGTGCCATACGAAAAGCTTTTGTGGCGGCGGAGGACTCGGTTCTCATTGACGCAGACTATTCACAGATAGAACTTCGTCTGCTCGCTCATCTTTCAGAAGATCAGAAGATGATTGAGGCTTTTAAAAGCAATGAGGACATTCATGTGAATACGGCATCGAGCATTTTCAATGTGCCCAAATCAGAGGTTCTGCCATATATGAGATCGGCAGCAAAGACGGTTAATTTCAGTATTGTTTATGGCATCAGTGACTTTGGTCTTTCTCAGGATCTTGGCATTTCGATCCAGGAAGCACATCGATATATTGCGCATTATTATGAAATCTATCCTCAGATTAAGTCCTATTTGGAATCGCTGAAGACATTCGGAAAGAATAACGGATATGTCCAAACGGTATTTGGGCGTCGACGTGTGCTCAAAGAGTTATCGTCATCGAATCACAATGTTCGTCAATTCGGTGAGCGGGCAGCGATGAATACGCCAATACAGGGGACTGCTGCTGATATTATCAAAATCGCGATGACCCGTGTTTGCAAGGCATTACAAGATCGTGTCCCGACTGCACATATGATTTTGCAAGTTCACGATGAACTGATTATCGAATGTAAGAGAGAAGACCAAGATTCAGTTGCTGAAATGCTAAAAGAGATTATGGAAGGCGCCGTATCGCTGAAGGTGCCGTTGATTGCTGATGTCCACATCGGACAAAATTGGTTTGATTGTAAGGGGTAAGAAGGTATGTTTGTCATAGGTATCACCGGTGGAATCGGTACGGGGAAAAGTGCCGTTGCCAAAATTTTCGCTGATAAAGGTGTTCGCGTACTGGATGCAGACGAGATATCCAGAGAAGTCACTGATGTCGGTGGAGCGGCCATTGAAGAGATTCGAGAATGGCTCGGTGATAAAGCGATTGATTCTAGAGGGGCATTAAATCGCAAATTTGTATCGTCTCTGGTTTTTTCGGAAAAGACAAAACTTGATCGCCTATCGGCCATTGTGCACCGGTATGTCTTATCAGAAATCGCTGAATCACTCCGACAAGAAGCCGAGAAATTGACAAAAATCGTTGTTTTGGACGTTCCGATTCCTGTGAAAAACGGATTTTTGGATGTTTGTGATCAGGTGTGGGTGGTTGAATCCGATGTTTCTCTTCGTCTGAATCGATTAATTGAGCGAGGTATGGAGGAAGAGGATGTTTTGCGCAGAATGTCACTTCAAATGACTCCTGAAGAGTATGCGGAACTGGCAGACGTATTGATTGACAACAATGCAGATCTCGATGCGCTTCGCATCCAGGTTGAAAAGCATATCAAAGAGCAATTGCACGAAAGGGGTATCAGAATATGAGTCTCGGACAAATTGCTCTCGCAGGGATCGTCATTGCCGCACTATTATTCTTGCTCGTTGGTCGGGTCATTATTCCTACTAAAAACAAAACCCAAAGCACGATGTTACGTGCCTCGGGCTTGGTCTATCTGTCTTCAACCATGGTGTTGTATGTGTTTATTCGCATTCGTCCGGTCATCAGCATACCGCAACTCATTTTAATTGAAGGGCTCATTCTGCTTTGGCATCTGTTTACTTTGTTGTTGATTCGTTTTATGGTCCATAGGATGGAGCAAGTCGGCAGTCAAGGTGATAAATCAGATACCGATAGCACGATGCCGGAATAGCGTTAAACATAGAAATTACGTTTATACGTTAAACCGGAAAAGTACGACATCACCGTCTTTCATGATGTATTCTTTGCCTTCCGAACGAACTAAGCCCTTTTCCTTGGCCGCATTATAAGTCCCGCACTCGACAAGGTCTTTATAAGCAACGACTTCGGCGCGAATAAATCCTCTTTCAAAATCAGAGTGGATTTTGCCGGCCGCTCCGGGCGCTTTGGTGCCTTGCTTGATGGTCCATGCGCGAACTTCGGTCGGGCCTGCGGTCAAAAAAGAAATGAGGCCCAATAGGTTATAACTGACCTGAACCATCTGATCCAAGCCGGTTTGAGAAAGACCCAAATCCGTGAGGAATATGGCTTTTTCATCATCGTCGAGCATGGCAATTTCTTCTTCTATTTTAGCCGATATAACAACATATCGGCAGTTTTCCTTCTCGGCGATCTCTTTAACGATCTCTACGTAAGGCAGGTCTTGATTGCCAATATCGGACTCCGCGATGTTACACGCATATAAGACGGGTTTCATTGATAGCAAGGACAATTCGGAGAGGAGTTTTTGCTCATCATCGTCATAATCCAGAAGGCGAGCAGAGATGCCCTCTTCGAGAGCGGCGTTGATTTTCTCATAAAGAACTTTCTCAGGCTCAAGCTTCTTGTCGCCGCCCTTCATCGATTTGGTGACTTTGTCCAGACGACGAATCATATACTCCATATCGGCCAAGACTAACTCGAGCTCAATGGTCTCAATGTCGCGAGCGGGATCCGCTTTGCCGTCGACATGGACAATATTCGGATCGTCGAAACAACGAACGACATGGACGATAGCGTCAACTTCTCTGATATTCGCTAAAAATTTATTGCCTAAACCTTCGCCCTTGCTTGCGCCCTTGACCAATCCGGCGATGTCCACAAATTCAATAATTGCCGGGGTGTATTTATCCGGATTGTAAAGTGTTGCCAAAAAATCCAAACGGGTATCCGGAACGGCGACGACGCCGACATTCGGCTCGATAGTGCAGAAGGGATAGTTCGCGGATTCTGCACCGGCTTTGGTGATGGCGTTAAACAGAGTACTTTTACCGACATTCGGCAAACCGACAATTCCAAGCTTCATTATTTATCCTCACTACATAAACGTTTTATTAACACCGGCATATTATACCACTGAGATACCTAAATCAACCACATTAAAGTCATTATATTCATTTATACACTTGGATTTGATGAAATCATGTCCGGGGACAATCGACTTTATCGATTCAAGCGAAAAGACATTGGTCCCGTTTTCAACTTAATTGTCGCAAAACCAATTAATTGTCGAAAGATTGAGTGAGAACTGGAACTTTTTTCTAATATATTATTCATACAACAAACAGCTGCGTGAGGGTAAATGATTCCGAATGTATTATTGGAGTCTGAATGATTTCTTTGCGCTTGACCGGACGGAGGTCATCTTGAATCATCGATATGCTTGTGTGAGTACTTCCTATCTGAACCGTTTTGATGCGGTGGAGGCCCAGGTTGAAATATCAGTTGTTAACGGGCTCCCGACTATTGAAATGGTTGGGCTTTGTGATTCATCTGTCAAAGAGTCAAAGCAACGGGTGAAGAGTGCAATTAAGCAAAGCGGATTTTCTTTTCCTTCTGCACGTGTCACGATATCCATTTCTCCGAGCTACGAGAAGAAGAGCGGCTCTTCATTTGATCTTCCGATTGCCCTTTGTCTCCTAGCGGCGACCAATCAGATTACTATACCGCATGGAGTGCGTCTCTTTTGTATGGGTGAACTGTCGCTAACCGGGGATATTCGTCCAACTCCCGGGATGTTGGCGAGGATGAGTGCGATTCATGATGCGACAGTGCTGGCGATCATTCCTGAAGATACAGTGAAAGAAGCAGCCATAGGCGGCTTTCACGCTTTTGGAGCGCGCAATCTCCGGCAAATATGCCGAGCATTTCGATGTGTCGCGTATGAAGAAAAACCTTCCGCTTTACGCCTGTATGATACGTTGAAGAATGAGGGACTCGTTTTGAGTTCTGAGTATGCGCTTCCGTTGAGTGATTTCGATAACCGGCAAGAGCATGTCATGGATATATCGTTCCTTAAGGGTCAGGAGAAAGCGAAGCGGGCGATTGTTCTCGCCGCCGCAGGTTTTCACAATCTGCTATTGGTCGGGAGCCCGGGAAGTGGTAAGAGCACAGCTATGCAACTGCTTTCGAAGTTAATGCCTCCGATGAGCAATGATGAGCGTTTGCGATGCTTGCAAATTAAAGGATGTGCAGGGGTATTGTCCCCCCGGGATTTACTTGATCGGAATCGTCCGTTTGTTGAAGTGCCTCAATCTTGCGGGATGCGTCAAATGCATGGGGACATTAGTTCTTCGTCTCCGGGTCTTGTCTCTCTTTCGCAAGGTGGAATTCTGTTTTTGGATGAGATAGCCGAATTTCCCAATCGCATATTAGACTCGCTGCGCACGACGATTGACGAGAAGGAAATTAATTCCGCGACAAGCGCACAAGGAGATACATCACAACGCCCCATTCTTGTATCAGGAGCGATGAACCCCTGTCGGTGCGGAAGATATCTGGATGAACCGGAGAAATGTTCCTGCAGCATTGTCGGTCGACAGCAATATATGAATCGTATTAGTGGTGCAATCTACGATCGAATGGACATTTTCTGTGAAATGTATCGTGTAAATATTGACGGCTTAAAGGAGTCGCTCAGCTATACATCCGCACATGAGAACGATGAGTACAGGGAGAGAATTGGTATTTGTTGGGAGCGACAGTATCAACGGTGCAGAGAGCAGAATCGCCCCATGATGCTCAACGGTCAGGTTGGGAATGGCCATTTGGGTGACATGTTCAGAGTGGCTCAGAGCGAACTTGATTTTCTGGCGGAGGCATCTGACAAATTGCATATTTCGGCACGTGGGATGGGGCGAATTCTTCGAGTTGCAAGAACAATCGCAGATTATCAAGAGGAGATAGATGTTCAAAGGAGCGACATATCGGAAGCACTTTTATATCGGGACAAGAAATAATCGTGCCAACTGCAGTCATTATGCCTCATCCACTTTTTCATGGAGGTGAATATGCGAGAGGACACATTTTCGGCGGACTTGTTTGTCGCTGAAATGACATTCAAACGATGCTTGAATCGACCACTTATCGAGAAACTGGAGGAGGAGGGACTTCTCCTCCAAATCAGAGATCTGGCATATAAGAATGACCTAATCAAGAATTATCTGTCAAAAGTGATAACGGAATCGTCGCAGAAAGATCGATATGCACCGTTATTCGAATATAGCGCTCGAAGGGATCAGTACATGCGTCAGTCAGAAGAGTATATGAAGAAAGGACTGTTCTCGGTGTCCGTCGATGACAGTGAGTACCCGGAGACATTCCGATCACTCAGCGGCATGCCCCGGGTGTTATTCTGCAAGGGAGACATACGTCAATTGAACATCAGAACGGGTTCAATCGCTGTGGTCGGAAGTCGCGAGCCGAGCCAATATGGTATTCAAGCGACAGAAGTATTGACGGGGGCCTGGGCAGAAGCAGGCGTTCAAATCATTAGTGGACTCGCTCGAGGAGTGGACACGATTGCGCATCGCATGACGCTAATGAATCATGCGAAGACCATCGCTGTATTGGCTTGTGGGCCGGATCTAGTCTATCCGCGAGAAAACATGGCAGTATACGAGCAAATTTGTGCCGAGGGACTGGTCATTTCAGAAATGTTACCCGGGCAGAAAGCCATCAGGCAATATTTTCCGGCAAGGAACCGAATCATGTCTGCTCTTTCTGATGTTGTCGTTGTCATTCAGGCCGGAGAGTTTAGCGGAACACTTCATACCGCTTCTTTTGCGGCTGCGCAAGGAAGAGATGTTTTTGTTGTGCCTTCACAAATATTTGACTCAGGTTACAAAGGAAACCTCAGTTTACTGCGTGACGGGGCCGAAATATTGGTAGAACCTTCGGATGTGCTGGCCAGACTTTCAGGTGTCGCAATGGCCAGAGAATACGATGAAATAAGACGAAGACTGGAGAAAGATGAACTGAGAAATTTACTGGATACTCATCCTGAAAAAGTGCAGCATGCAGATCTTGTCGAAATGATCAAATTCGGAATTGGTGAGGCGTCCTGCACTGCGGACGAGCTCTCTCAAATCACGCATATTCCATTTCATAAAATGGCTCCGATTCTTTCAGAATTGCTCTTGGCAGGCGTAATAACGGAATATCAGAATCGATTCTCTTTGACAATTGCACGGTGTTCAAGTATATAATGGTAAATGATTTTCAAAAATGTACTTACCGGCAAGGCGGAAAGGCCTTAATTGAAGAGAAAAGAGATTCGATGAGCAAGAATTTAGTAATTGTGGAGTCGCCTGCTAAGGCCAAAACGATCGGCAGATATCTTGGAAAAGACTATGTCATTGCGGCATCTGTCGGTCACATTCGTGATTTGCCATCCGCATCAATGGGTGTGGATGTCAGACGTGATTTTAAACCGACATATATAAACATGCGTGGCAAAGAGAAGGTTATTCGCGAACTGAAGGATCTTGCAGAGAAGGCGTCTCAAGTCTACATTGCAACTGACCCGGACCGCGAAGGCGAAGCGATTGCATGGCATATCGCGGGGATACTAAAAATTGACCCGGAAAAGGCGTATCGAATCTCTTTCAACGAGATTACTCAAAAAGCAGTTGTTGCTGCGATTGAGAATCCCAGAAACATTGATATTGACTTAGTGAATGCACAACAGGCAAGGCGCATATTGGATCGATTGGTTGGTTATGAGTTGAGCCCGTTACTCTGGAAAAAGATCCGCAAGGGTTTGTCGGCTGGGCGTGTGCAGTCTGTTGCGACCAAGATGATTGTTGATCGCGAAGCGGAAATCAATGCCTTTCAGAAGGAAGAGTACTGGCTTTTGACGGCAGAATTGTCGCCCACGGATATCCATTTTCCTTTCAAGAGCAAGTACTTGGGGGAGATTCATTCGGATAAGATTGAGCGCATAAAGCTCAAAGATAAAGAGCAGACTCAAAATGTCATCAACGAGCTCAAAGACAACGATTATTCTGTCTACAATGTTAAAAAGGGTAAAAAGAGTACGCATCCCTCCGCACCTTTTACGACTAGTACTTTACAACAGGAAGCATCCAGACGATTGAGCTTTTCTTCTCGAAAGACGATGAGTGTGGCGCAACAGTTGTACGAAGGAATTGAACTGTCAGGCTACGGGCAGGTTGCGCTAGTATCTTATATTCGTTCTGATTCCGTACGTGTTTCGGCGGATGCTGTTGAGGCCGCTGCGACGATCATTGAGGACAAGTATGGCAAAGATTATTTGCCAAAGACGCCTCGGAAGTTTAAAAACAAGAATGCGTCTCAAGATGCCCATGAAGCGATACGTCCGACACATTTTGAATTGTCTCCGGAGAGTATTCAATACGCACTATCAAGTGATCAATATAGACTATACAAGATGATCTGGGATCGCTTTATTGCCTCGCAAATGTCGTCCGCTCAGCTGAATACATTAACTCTTGATATCCGATGTTCTGATCACATGTTCAGAACGCAAGGCGAAACAATAATCTTTAAAGGATATCTTGCTCAGTACGAAGATATTGATGACGAGCAAGAGGAAAAAGAAAAGGAAGGTACGAAGGCCAAGTTGCCAATGGTTGAAAAGGGTGATGTGCTCAAAGAGCTCTCACTGGTCCCGGAACAAAAGTTCACCCAGCCGCCGGCAAGATATACAGAAGCCAGCTTAATTAAGGCGATGGAGGAAAAGGGTATTGGTCGTCCTTCGACTTACGCACCAACGATTTCTACAATCTTAGAGCGACTTTATGTCGAAAAGCAAAATAAGTATCTTCATCCGACAGAGCTCGGGGAGATTGTTACGAAGATGATTTCGGAGAATTTCGATCAGATTGTCGACTATAAATTTACGGCAACGATGGAAGAATCTTTAGATGATGTTGAGCTTGGCAAGCGAAACTGGGTCGAGGTGCTCAAAGCATTTTATCAGCCTTTTCACGATCAAGTTGAAAAGGCCGTTAAAGATGTTGCAAAAATTGAAATGCAAGTTCAAATGACCGGAGACAAGTGTCCTGAGTGTAAGGAAGGGGATCTGCTGATTAAAGAAGGTAGATACGGCCGGTTTGTAGCGTGTTCAAATTTCCCGGAGTGCAAGTACACGAAGAATCTTGAGACCCCCGTACCGGTCAAATGTCCCATTTGTGGATCCGGCTTAGTCGCACTCAAATCCAGAAAATTTAAAGGTCGCATTTTCTATACATGTGATAAAAAGGGATCTGACTCGAACTGTCCATTCATAAGTTGGGATTTGCCGATTGACGGTAAGTTTTGTCCGGAATGCCAAAGCTATATGGTTCAAAAAGCATTCCGTGGCCGAAAGTATGAGAAGTGTTCCAACAAGGATTGCGTGACCAACAAGCGAACGAAGGCTAAAGCCGACAAGATTGAGTCTGATGAAAAGGGTGTAAGCGACGCATCCAATAATCAATTGTCTCAAGATTCGACTTCAGGATCGGAGACACCCAATGAATGATCCGAAGCGGAATGGAATCACCGTAATCGGTGCCGGTCTGGCCGGTGCTGAGGCGGCGTGGCAAATTTCTCAATTCGGGATTCCGGTTCGCCTCTTTGAGATGAAGCCTCACAAGAAATCTCCCGCGCATCACGCGGATACGTATGCAGAATTGGTGTGCAGTAATTCTTTGCGCGCTGACCAAGTGACGAACGGTGTGGGTTTGTTGAAGCATGAGATGCGATTGCTTGATTCGCTAATTATTCGATGTGCAGATGCTACTCGTGTGCCGGCAGGCGGCGCGCTGGCAGTCGATAGAGATGATTTCTCGAATCTGGTCACACAAAGCATCAAGGACAACAATCTGATTACTGTCATCAATGAAGAAGTGAAGGCCATTCCCGATGATGGGATTGTTATCGTAGCGACAGGACCGTTGACGGATGAAGATATGTACCGGAGTATTTTGAATAAAGTCGGAGATGACGCATTGCATTTTTTCGATGCTGCAGCGCCGATTATTCACTCGGAATCCATTGACCGAAGTGTCGTTTTTGCGGCATCTCGATATGGTAAAGGCGGAGATGATTATCTGAATAGTCCGATGAATAAAGAGGAATATGATGCGTTCTACTATGCACTGATCGAAGCAGAGTTGGCAGACGTGAAGGATTTTGACAAAGAGACCGTTTTTGAAGGATGCATGCCCATTGAGACGATGGCCAAGAGAGGCTACGACACGATTCGGTTCGGACCGCTTAAGCCGGTTGGTTTGCTTGACCCGAGAACCGGAGAGCAACCCTATGCTTGCATTCAGCTTCGACAAGATAATCACTCTGCATCGATGTACAATATTGTAGGTTTTCAAACGCGGTTGAAGTTCAAAGAACAAGAGCGTGTTTTCCGGATGATTCCAGGGCTTCAGAATGCGGAATTTTTCAGATATGGCGTGATGCATCGCAATACGTATCTGAGATCCCCGAAAGTGTTGACAGAAAGGTACAATATGATAACGGATTCGAACGTCTATCTTGCCGGGCAAATCACCGGTGTAGAAGGATATGTAGAGTCTGCCGGTTCGGGCCTATTGGCCGGTATTTATGCCGCAACGCAATATCTGGAAGCAGGGGAATTGGACGCGATTTCAGACCAGACCATGCTTGGTGCAATGGCGTCTTATATATCCGACCCCGAAGTTTCAAAGCGATTTCAACCGATGAACGCTAATTTTGGAGTGATTCCTCCAATGGACAGACGAATAAAAAACAAGAAAGAAAGATACGAAGCATACGCTGAGCGCGCACTGGCGCAGGTATCGATTTTTAAAGAAAATATTTCGCGCTTACAAAAATGATGCGTATAATAAGATAGTATAAATGAAAACGGAGTGAATGTTATGGGTTTTTTCGACGGATTAAGTCAACCGGGGCCGGGTGTCTACGCGGATGATCAGAAGGAAGGCGCAGTTATTCGATTTTTCAGACTTTTTGCGCTACGATTCTTTTCGATTTGCATTGCGAATTTTTTATTGTTGCTTACGAATTTACCGGCGCTGATTTTAGCATATGTATTTGCGATATTTGTTATGCCGCTTTTAAGCCCGGTGTTAGTATATGATCGATTTATTGAATACATTATCGAGTTTGCAGGTGAGACGCAAGAAACAATCGGCACGCTCATTACTGGTGGCGATCAGTTGTATACGATGATCGTTATGCTCTTTGCAGTGTTTTTCGTGGGCTTTTCGCTTTTTGTTGTCGGACCATTTCAGACTGCACTTGCCTATGTTTTCAGAAATTATGTGCGCGGTGTTCCGAACTTCTTCTGGCAGGATTACAAAAAGGCCCTCAAACAGAACTGGAAGCAGTCACTCATTGTTTCTATTATTTCCGGAGTTATTTCTGCGGTGATTTTTTTGAATTTGGGATTCTATTCCACGGTGATGCAGGGCACTTTAGCAAGCATCATGTCGGCTGTGTTTATTGTCATATTGGTTTTGTTTATGTGTGTTCAACTTCATATATATCCCATGATTGCTTCACTTGATCTCAAGACGCCGCGACTGTTTATGAATGCACTTATTTTTACGCTGATTCGATTGCCGTCTACGATTGCGATACTGGCAATTGAGTTGGCGTTATTTATGGCTATACCTTTCTTGCTCATTTTCTTGGGTTCAAATGTCGGGTTCTCCTTTGCTGCTGTATTCTTTGTTTTAATTGGATTCTCTTTAGTTCAGTTTATTAATGCTTTCTACGTTTGGGAGCAGATAGAGCGCTTTATTGCGACGAAGGAAGCGGCAGCCGCTTCTGCTGAAGAATCTGCGGGAGAAGATTCTGATGATGTTTCAGCCGGTTTGTCGGCGGACAGGTCTGATTCGGGTAGCGTTGTGCTTGATACGGAAGAGGAACATGAGATACCTGATTCGTTCGGAAATGAATCGCTTCCGGAAGAGGATTCCGAGACTTTCCGAGAAGAGTAATGGTTGAGCTCAGACTTGCTTTTGCAAAAAAAGTCCTCGCTGCGTGTCGCAACGAGGACTTTCGTCGTTGGCTGTAAAAATATTATCCAATCAGATCATTCATCTGATAAAGCCCGGCGGGTTTGTCTTTGATGAAGTGCGCTGCTTTGACCGCGCCGCGAGCGAAGACATCGCGCGTCATTGCGGAGTGACGGATCTCAAGGAGTTCTTCCTGTCCGGCGAAAAGCACGGTATGTTCACCGACAATATTGCCGCCGCGGATAGCATGAATCCCCAATTGCTTCTTGCCTCGGGGTTCTCGAATGTCATGACGGTCATATACATACTCGAGGCTGTGGTCGAGCGTATCATTGAGTGCGTCCGCTATCATGAGAGCCGTTCCCGAAGGGGCGTCGACTTTGCGGTTGTGATGTGCTTCAACCAGTTCAAGATCAAAATCATCCGCAAGTATTTCTGCGGCTTTCTTGACCAGATGAATGAGCACGTTGATACCCAAAGACATATTGCCTGAGTAAAAGACCGGGACCTTCTCGGCCAGGCGATAGAGCGTTGATTTATCCTCTTCGGAAAGCCCAGTGGTACAGACGATAATGGGCTTATTCTTGGCTTCTGCCAAAGCAAAAATTGAAGGCAGCGCTTTTACGTGAGAAAAATCAATGATGACGTCAAAGTCTTCTTTGCAATCGGTCGCACTAGCGTAAACTGGGTAATCTTTGCCGGATGTGTTGATGTCCGCTCCGGCAACGATAAGTGCTTTATCCCCGGAGACACAAATGTTCTCTACGACTCGACCCATGTATCCATTGCAGCCGTTTAGGAATACGCGCAATTTACTCACTGCGACACCCCCTTGAGCGCTTCTTTATGTGCTGAAAAATCGTACCCATTCATTACGGCCGCGAGATGAAGCTGCTTGTCGTCAGACATTTCACACAGAGGGAGTCTGCAGTTGCCGATGTTCCATCCGAGGATGTTGAGTGCTTCCTTGACCGGAATCGGATTGACATCCGAGAACAGAGCACTGATCAAGGGCGAGAGTGAAATCTGAATATCACGAGCTGTGTTGACATCTCCATCTAAGAAACTGTGAACCATGCGACTCATTTCAGCAGGAAGAATGTTGGCCGCTACAGAAATCACGCCTTTGGCGCCGAGCGAGAGCATCGGAACCACAACACCGTCTTCACCGGAGTACAGGTCAATCTTGTCACCGCAGAGGTATTGGACTTCTGGCACTTGCATTAAATTACATTCTTTGATGGCTACGACATTCGAAAAATCAGCCAGTCGACAAATGGTCTTGGGATCAATATTCAAATTGGTCCGTGAAGGAACGTTATAAAGGACAATGGGCAAATCACTCGCTTTTGACATGACTTCAAAATGCCGAAACAAACCTTCTTGGGAAGCTTTGTTGTAATAAGGCGAAACAATAAGCAGTGCGTCCGCGCCTCTTGCCGTCGCTTCCTTCGAAAGAACTGCTCCATGTGCTGTATCGTTGCTGCCTGTGCCCGCAATAACCGGAACCTTTCCGTTGACTTGCTCAACAACAATTCTGATGGTCTCTAAGTGTTCGGAATCCGGCATGGTAGATGCTTCTCCGGTAGTGCCGCATACGACAATAGCGTCCGTACGATTGTTGAGATGGAAGTCAACGAGACGGCGCAATTTGGCACTGTCCACACCGCCTTCACTAAATGGTGTAACAATGGCCACTGCCGAACCCTGAAAAATTGGCTTTTTCATTGATAGAACCTCCTGTTCTCAGTTGCAAATACAAAATGTGCATAATTAGACATGTTGAAATGATAGCATTTACTGTACTTCAACGTCAATTATGACTATAATTATGAGCCATGAGAACTAGCGATTTTTATTATGATTTACCCGAAGAATTGATTGCGCAGCATCCGATTGACGATCGGACGGCTTCGCGTCTGCTTGCTCTAGATGGGACCACCGGCACCATCTCTCACCATTCTTTTAAAGACTTGGACCGGTTTCTCAGACCGGGCGATGTTTTGGTAATCAATAATACGCGTGTCATTCCAGCGCGACTATTGGGTTCAATCAAGGACTCGGGGCGTGCGATTGAGTTACTATTGCTAAAGCGCATTGATGAAAAGCGTTGGGAGACTCTGGCGCGCCCGGGGAAAAAGGTGAGACCGGGCAAGCGCCTGGTTTTTATCGAAAATGTCTTGGAAGCAGTCGTTGAAGACGTTAAAGAGGATGGCAATCGCATTATTGCCTTTGAGTATGAGGGTGTTTGGGAAGAAGTGCTTGATCGTGCGGGAATCGTACCGTTACCGCCTTATATTCACGAACAATTGGAAGATAAAGAGCGCTACCAGACGGTGTATGCTTTGGCACCGGGTTCGTCTGCAGCACCGACTGCAGGACTTCACTTTACGAAAGATCTCTTAAATAATCTCAACGAAAAGGGTGTTGAGATTGCCGAAGTGACACTTCATGTCGGACTGGGGACTTTTCGCCCGGTCAAGTCCGAGAACATTGAAGATCACCTAATGCACTCGGAGTGGTTTGATTTCCCGGAAGATGCTTCGGATAAGGTTCGTCGTGCGCGAAAAGAAGGGCGTCGGATTGTTGCCGTTGGCACGACGAGTTGCCGAACATTGGAGTCCGTCGCCCAAATGGATCCGGATATGCGTCCGTGCTCCGGATATACCAGCATTTTCATTTATCCGGGATATGATTTTCATTGTGTGGATGCGTTGGTCACGAATTTTCATCTTCCGGAATCCACACTGATTATGATGGTTTCGGCATTTGCCGGCAAAGATAACGTTTTTCGCGCCTACAATGAGGCCGTGCAAGAGAGATATCGCTTTTTCAGTTTTGGAGACGCTATGTTTCTTACGAAAAGACAAGAGAGAGGTTAAGTAGACAACATGAATGATCACAGAAAAGCACCGGTATATTATGAGCACATCCATACTTGCAAGCAGACGGGCGCGCGATTAGGTCGTGTCCACACCCCACATGGTTCTTTTATGACACCGGAGTTTATGCCGGTGGGGACTCAAGCGACGGTCAAGGGCATGTCGCCGGATGAAATTGCCGGAATGGGTGCCAACATCATTTTGTCGAATACATACCATCTCTATATGCGTCCAGGTAGTGACATCGTTGCGGAAGCCGGTGGCTTGCATCGCTTCATGAATTGGAAGGGTGCGATTCTTACCGATAGCGGTGGATTCCAAGTGTTTTCGCTGGCAAAGCCTAAAGATATTACGGAAGAAGGCGTTAAATTCAAGTCGCATATCGATGGCAGCAAGCATATTTTAACCCCTGAAAAATCCATCCAAGTACAGAACGATTTGGGTGCTGATATTATCATGGCTTTTGACGAGTGTACGCCGTGGCCGGCGACGCACGATTATGCGAAAAGAAGTCTCGAGCGAACCACTCGCTGGCTTGAACGCTGTATAGAGACACACGCCAATCCCGAGAATCAGGCTCTTTTTGGAATTATTCAAGGGGGAATGTATCCGGATTTGCGTCAGCAGAGCGCAAAAGAAATAACATCGTATGACTTGCCCGGATTTGCGATCGGTGGTTTGTCAGTCGGTGAACCCGGAGAGATGATGTACGAGATGCTTGACGCTACGGTGCCGTTGATGCCGGAAGATAAACCAAGGTATTTGATGGGTGTCGGCTCGCCGGATTATCTGATCGAAGGTGCGATTCGCGGTATTGATATGTTTGATTGCGTCTTGCCCACTCGAATTGGGCGTAACGGCACCGTTTTGACTAAAGAGGGACGAATGATTGTTAGAGACGCCAAATTTGCTCGACAGTTTGTTCCAATCGAAGAGGATTGCGAGTGCTATGTTTGTCGCAACTATACTCGAGCATATATTCGACATTTGTTGAAGGCCAAAGAGATGTTTGGCTTGCGACTGTGTTCTTGGCACAATATCCACTTCTTATTGAAATTAATGGAAAATGTGCGTGAAGCGATCGCCAACGATCGGTTGATGGACTTTAGAAACGAGTTCTTTGAGCGGTTTGGGTATTAGGCTGATTTCTGAGCCTCGCGTTGTATGAATGGATATGAAATCGCATTAGTAATATAGCTTAAACTGCAAAGTTCATCATTCGATGTCATCTCGAGAATCGAAATCTCAATTCGGCAAGTATCCGTATTAGTTGTTTCGTCAACTCGAGAAAGTGTGAAATATACAGGAATTGAATTCGATCCTTCATCCAGCTGGGCACCCATCTCATATCTTGCAGAGTATACACCGGATCCGTCAGCAAGATTACCGGTAGACAAAACATTGTCATTTGAGTCAAACAGCGTCGATAGAACAAGATAAGTACCAGAAGACTCAGCGTAAATATTCAGATCGACGGCAAAACTATCAGAAATCATATCGTTATTCCAGTCAAGAAAGCGCTCATTTGAGACGTATGTTAATTGCTGAGCAGTAGACTGAGCAATACATTTCGCTCATTTTCAAATTATAGTTACTTAAGAATTGCCGGAAATTATTCACATCTGCGAAATATTCGATATAGTCAGGCGTCCGGATCATTTTGTTATCTGTTTAATCCATAGTGTCATTGACTTTCTTATTAACAACAAACATCTTGCCACTTCTTGATTTACAGTGTTACAATGAGCTGTACATTTACTGACAACAATTGGAGGATTACTGATGTTGAGTATTTTATTGGCTGCAGAACCTGTGGCATCTGAGGCAGCTGCCGAGGCAGTTCCGACAATGGGTCTTTTGGATTCCTTTATTCCGATTGCCATGCTGGTTGCAGTTATGGGTTTGTTTTATTTTATCTCGATTCGTCCACAGCGTAAGAAAGAGAAAGAACTTCGCAAGGCGGTCGACGCTATTGCTGTTGGTGATAAAATTGTGACTATCGGTGGCATTACCGGTACAGTTGCGAACATCAAGGAAGATGAAGTTACAATTACTACAAGTATTGCACATTCCATGATAACATTTAAGAAGAGCGCAATCAGCACGATCATTAAGCGCGAGAGCGCAGACTAAGGGAGGGTTCATTTATGAAACACATTAAGCAAATCCAAAAAGCGACTGTTAAGGTTCCGTCCAGTGGCCACGCATGCGGTGAATGTCAGACATCCTGCCAGTCCGCTTGCAAGACAAGCTGCACCGTTGCCAACCAGAGCTGCGAAGCGATCCAATAACACCTATTGATTTGATTGATCGGAGATAGTGGAGGCGATTCGATCGTCTTCACTATTTTCTGTTTATTTGGAGGAATATTTTGGTACACGCATTTTTTATGATTGACCGACACATTGTATACGACTCGGACTCCGGTGCATTTTTTGAACTGGATGAGATTTCATATGATGTGATTCGCTTATATATTGACGGCAAGGGTCAGAGGCCGAGTGTCGAGTTACTTAATGATTCAGTTGCTTCACATAAGACATCGATTTTAGAGCTTCAAGAAATTTGTGATGATTTTGATTCCATCATTGCCGAGGGGACGCTTTTTGCCGCACCAATAGAATATGACTATCATCACTTGTATCCGGATCAACCGAGAATTAAGGCAATGTGTCTTCATGTATGCCATGATTGCAATTTAAGGTGCACTTATTGTTTTGCGGGCACCGGAGACTACGGAACAGGTCACCGATCTATGCTGAGTGTTGAGACCGGTAAAGCGGCCATTGATTTTTTGATAGCTGCATCCGGTAATAGGAAACACCTCGATATAGATTTTTTTGGCGGTGAGCCTCTGATGAATTGGCCGGTTGTTGTGGAGCTGACGCATTATTGTAACGAGAATGGACCGAAGCACGGCAAAGACATCCGATTGACGATTACGACCAACGCTTTGCTTTTAGATGCAGAGAAGACTGCATTTATTAATAAGTATATGAAGAACTGTGTTCTGAGTATTGATGGCCGGCCGGAAGTCCATAATCGCATGCGTCCCGGGATTGGTGGGAAACCTTCCTATGAGCCGATTTCAAAGCGTATCAAAGCTTTTGTCGAACGGCGGAGGTCCGACGAATCGACATATTATGAGCACTATGTTCGCGCCACATTTACGCGTCACAATCTTGATTTTTCCGAGGATGTGAAGCATATGGCAGAATCCCTGGGGGCCAATCAAATTTCCGTTGAGCCGGTTGTCGCACCAGAAGACTGTGATTACAGTATTCACGAGTCACACTTGCCGGCTATTTTTGATGAGTATGAGAAACTGGCTCGCTATCTTCACGGACGCCGAGCTGCCGGAGAACCGGTGAACTTTTTTCACTTCAATATGGATATGTCGAATGGGCCATGTGTCTACAAGAGACTTAAGGGATGTGGCGTTGGCGCGGAGTATTGTGCGGTAACGCCCGAAGGTGATATCTATCCATGTCATCAATTTGTCGGAGTAGAGAAATTTTTGATGGGGAATGTATCTTCGATACATTCGATATTGGACGAGAATAAGCATTTGATCGAAGGAAAAGACGCTACAGACATATTGGATCAGGACACGCTTCAGATTTTTTACGATCGTCTGATGCCGAATCGCGAATCATGTAAGACGTGTTTTGCGCGATACCATTGTGGCGGTGGATGTGCTGCAAATCGATATTTTTCGACCGGGTCGTTGGACGAGGAGTATAGGGTCGGATGTGAACTTGCAAAAAAGCGTCTGGAGTGTTCAATTTGGCTTTCAGCCGCATCGGCAGACTCTCAAATATGATACAATCTTTTTGATTGCTCGTGGGCTCTGTTAACTAAGAATGGAAGAAAACGAGACTTGAAACGCTCGGAGGTGTATTATGCCCAAGACATTAACGCTCAAAGATTTTCAAAAAAGTAGAGAAGTGGTCTCGCTATTGCGGGCGGCTGAAATACAGCTGGATTCGCTCGGCTACACAGAGCATTCTTTTCGCCATTGTCGTCTTGTGGCCAATAAGTGTGGCGAGATTTTAGAAAAGCTCGGGGAGACTGAGCAAATCATAGAGCTTGGAAAGATTGCCGGATACATCCATGATATCGGCAATGCAGTTAGTCGCAATAATCACGCACAATCGGGCGCATTGTTGGCTTACGACATGTTGTTGAGAAAAGGTATGGATTATGATGATGCGGGCATGATTATGATGGCGATTGCCAATCACGATGAAGGCGAAGGTGTTCCGACCAATCATATCGGAGCGGCTTTAATTCTTGCGGATAAGGCCGACGTACATCGCAGTCGTGTACGCAATCGTCAAGAAGAGACATTTGATATCCATGATCGTGTCAACTTTGCCGCGACGAAGTCTGTTATTGATGTCATCGATGATTGTGTCCGCTTGGAGATCGAGATTGATACGACGATTTGTCCGGTTATGGACTATTTTGAGATTTTTTTACAACGCATGAAGTTCTGCAGAAACGCTGCGAATTTTTTGTGTAAAACGTTTGAGCTATATATCAATCAGACGCAACTGCTATAATTTTACTCTGTTGAAATAGGTGGGGTTGTTGTGACAGGGATTCCAGAGAACATTATTGAGGAGGTCGTCGCCCGCAGTGACATTGTGTCTGTGGTTGGCGAATACGTGCGTTTTACGAAGACAAGCGGGCAGAATCAATTTGGTCTGTGCCCGTTTCATTCCGAAGACACGCCCTCTTTTTCTGTTTCAATCACCAAGCAGATATATTACTGCTTCGGTTGTCATAAGGGCGGGAATGTGATCAATTTCATCATGGAGATTGAGAAGCTCACTTA
This sequence comes from Clostridiaceae bacterium, assembly GCA_012838315.1. Classification (GTDB taxonomy): domain Bacteria; phylum Bacillota; class Clostridia; order Saccharofermentanales; family Saccharofermentanaceae; genus DUPM01. Next base: position 8,619 of record DUPM01000088.1, on the reverse strand, counting down.
CCCTGAAGCCATCCGTCTATTGGCGGAGAGAGTTCAAGTTTCGATTCCCGAACCTCAAGATGATGGGTATCGCATTGTTGCGGAGAAAAGAGACGCGATTCGCGCGGCGTTGCTAGATGCGGCGAGGTATTTTTACAAATCATTACAATCGAGTCAAGGCGCTCGCGCGAAAGATTATATTAAGAAACGTGAGCTTTCTGAAAGCACAGTTCGAACGTTCGGTTTGGGTTACGCACCGGATTCGCGCGATGGACTTTATCGATATCTGAAAGAAAAAAATTATAGCGATGAAGTGATTGACGAATGCGGACTTTTTACTCGGAGCAAAAGGGGCGATCGTGTCGATCTCTTCCGTGGTCGACTGATGTTTCCGATTTTCGATACTATGGGCAAAATCATCGCATTCGGCGGGCGTACAATTCTGACGGATGGCATGCCTAAATATATCAATTCACCGGAAACTGCGGTCTACTCGAAAAAAAGTACGCTTTATGCCCTCAATTTTGCGAAAGCCGTTCGAGAAAAGACATTGATTATTGTTGAAGGTTATATGGACGTCATCTCGATGTATCAGGCCGGTGTCAAGAATGTTGTGGCAACACTGGGTACGGCTTTGACGGAAAAGCAAATGACGTTGGCATCCCGTTATGCGGAGGAGTTGATCCTTTTTTACGATTCGGACCGAGCCGGACAAGAGGCAGCAGTACGAGGGCTTCGACTCCTGATGGCGAAAATGGCTTCCCAAAGCACGCTTCAGGTGCGGCTGTCCGTTGGTCGAGTTCCGGATGGCAAAGATCCTGATCAATTTATTCGAGAGCACGGTGCTGAGGCATTTCGACGCGTTGCGGCAGATGCGGCGCCGGTCATGGCTTATTTGATCGGAGTCGCTGAGACTCAAAGCACCATTGACGGCCGATTTGATCCGCGAGTTTACCAAGAGATGGCTTGTACGTTTCTTTCGTGGGAGACCAACGCTATCAATCGAGAGCGTTTCGCCGGAAAGGTTGCAGAGCGCTTGGGCGTTTCTGTGGCCAGTGTTTTGCAGGAGGTGGTGCGCACGGAATCTCAGAGCAAAAACAGCGAGCCGGTGCGATTCAGAAGCGGTGCGGAGCGCGAACAGGATATGGCCCCCATTCCGACTGATACGATGTATGCATCTGCCGATGAAATTCGATTTATCGGGATGATTAGCATGTTGCCGGAGGCGTATATAAAATTGCCGGATCGACCATTGCCTCAAGATTTTTCGCAAGGCAATATGAGAGAGATTGCAACTAATGTGTTTATGCTTGCTGCGCAAGGTCAAATTGATGTGAATAAACTACTTGAGATTTCTTCAGACATGACGCTGAACGGCAAGCCCGCCAAAGATTATTTTTCGAGAATGATCATGAAAAGCAGTGTCGGGGCATTGACGGATGAAGTCATAGATATCTTCATTAACTTGCTGTATCGCATTCGGTTTGAAACCTATAAACAAAGGAAAAAGACGCTAGTTGAATCGCTTTCTGGGAATCTGAGTGACCAAGAACGTGTTCGAAATCAGGCGTTACTTCGTGAGATCGAGCAATATTTAAAGTATCTGAGACAACAAATTCGTCCGGATGAGCCGGATACGATGTAGAGGTGTCTGTTTGATAAAGAAGACGGAACTGCCCAATCGATTGGATGTACTGATGAATATGCTTCGGCCGGTGGAGGTCTTTATCGACGTCGGTTCGGATCACGGTTACGCATCCGCTTACGCATTAGAAAATGACTTGGCAGATAGGGTAATTGCGACAGATATCCATGCCTTGCCTGCGGAGCGAACAGCGAAATATTTCGAAAAGCAGGGCCTTTCTGATAGAACTCGAGTATTCTGCAATGACGGACTGCGTTCGCTTCAGGTGCACGCGAATGATGCCGTATTGATTGCCGGGATGGGCGGATATGAGATAATGCATATTCTTGAAGAGGCTTTATCGGAGGGTGCCGTTGAGATGGGCGCAGAGTTTTTACTGCAACCGCAGAGGTCTTTTCGCGAATTACGCGAGTTCATGGCACGGAAGGGTATACAAATCCGAGACGAACGGATTGCCGAAGACAAAAACAAATTCTATGTCGGTATTTTAGCGGTGTATACCGGGAAGGTTTATCAGACGGATATGATCTCCGCGGTTTTGGGTCCGGTTATTCTTGAAAAACGCCCTTTGTATTTTGAGCCGTTTATCAGAGATCGATGGAAGACCTTAAAAAAAGAAGTGCTCGGTCAACCGGAACTGCGTCCGGTTCTCGAATATGTTGAAAAAGTGATTCAGACTCTATAGGCCCGATTGTCAATTGGCAATCATACTTGCGTGTTTGAAGACATGCGGGAAGTTTTTGGAGGATTTGTTATGTATTCGTTCAAAGAAATTGAAGAGTATCTGGATACCATTGCGCCAACGATATCTGCCGAGCCATGGGACAATGTTGGTTTGATGGTTGGCACACGTGAAGATCCAATCTCAAAGGTAATGCTCGCTTTAGATGTCACACCGGACGTCATAGATCAGTGCATTGAGAACGATGCAAGATTTTTGATTACGCATCATCCGATTTTTTTCGAACCATGTCTGAAGATTGATTATTCGGAATCTCAAGGCGCGATGATCAAAAGAATCATCGAAAATAATATTACAGTTTACGCTATGCATACGAACCTCGACAAAGCGGAGGGCGGCGTCAACGACGCATTAGCCAAGGCCATCGGGTTTGGTGCTTGTATCCGGTTGGATTATCTTCGTGTCGGACGACTATTGTCTCGCATGCCCTTTTTAGATTTGGCGGATCGTGTCGATAAGATGTTGGATTCAAACGGTATCATATTGTCGTCCAAAAAGAATAATTTGGTTCAAACAGTAGCACTTGCTTGCGGATCCTTTGAGTCGTCGGTTATTCCTGAAATGGTTGAAAGAGAGTGCGATGTCTTGATCACCGGTGAGATTAAGCACCACATTCTTGTGGATCTGGAAGCGAGAGGCATTCGGGTCATTGTAGCCGGACACGAGGCGACGGAGCGCGTTGTGCTGCCGATGCTCAAAGAGAAATTGACGCATGCTTTTTCTGAGCTCAATGTTTGCATCGCAACGAATTTCATCGCGTCAGATTCGGAGCAATAGCGCGTTTTCGACTTGCGATTCTATGCATATTGCCGTGTTTGAACGAAGATGTTGCGGTGGCAGGAGAATTCGCCGAAACCGTTTGTTTTGCTAGACATCGATGACGGCTTTGTTTATCATAGGAATGTTATCTGAGTCGGCCGGACGGTCGCGTGGGCAGGGCTTCAACGAGCGCTCACGAGGAAAGTCCGGGCTCCATAGGACAAGGGTGCCGGGTAACTCCCGGTGAAGGCGACTTTAAGGAAAGTGCAACAGAAAGCAAACCGCCTCTTTTCGGAGAGGTAAGGATGAAACGGCGGGGTAAGAGCCCACCGGCGGATCGGAGACGATTCGGCCATGTAAACCCCACCCGGAGCAACGCCATGGAGAGACACTACTGTGGTCCGCAGGTCTCGAGGAGGCGGCTTGAGCCGTTCAGAAATGTTCGGCCTAGATAGATGATCGTCTAAGACAGAACCCGGCTTACAGGTTGACTCAGATAACGTTATTTACATATTATGCCGCCTTGCGGTTCATCAAGAGGAGAATGAGTATGTCAGCAGAATCCTATCTAAGCAGAGGCGTGTCACCGACTAAGGATGATGTCAAGAAGGCGGTCGCTAATCAGTCCGGAGGTGTTTTTCCGGGTGCGTTCTGCAAACTCATCGAAGATATAGCCGGAGATGAGAATTACTGTATGGCGATTCATGCAGACGGTGCAGGGACCAAGTCCTCCGTCGGTTATCTCAAGTATATGGAGACCGGAGATCCGGAGGTTTTCTCCTCGTTGGCACAGGATTCACTGGTCATGAATACTGATGATTTAGCCTGTATTGGTGCTATTAACGACTTTAGTTTATCCAACACGATCGGTAGAAATGCTCATCGTGTGAATGGCGCGTGTATTGCGAAAGTGATTGATGGTTACAACCGCGTTGTAGATACGTTGGAGTCGCATGGGGTAAAAATACATATGTGTGGCGGTGAGACGGCAGATGTTGGCGATTTAGTGCGCACGATCATCATTGATTCCACCATTGTCGTGCGTATGAAGAGAAGTGATGTGATTAACGCGTCGAATATCAAGCCGGGTCACGTCATTGTCGGACTTTCGTCTTCCGGACAAGCGAGCTATGAAGACCGAGAGAATTCCGGCATTTCATCGAACGGATTGACCGCCGCAAGACACATGCTTTTATCGAAGCAATATCTTCATACCTATCCGGAATCCCTTTCGGAGACCATTCCAGAGGATAAAGCCTATTGCGGGAAGTTCTTATTGTCAGATCCTCTTCCGGGTTCGACCATGACTGTCGGTGACGCGATACTGTCGCCGACCCGAACTTATTTGCCGATTTTAGCTGAGATTATTCCACGTTTTCGTTCGCATATTTCCGGTATTATTCATTGTACAGGCGGTGGACAGGCGAAGTGTAAAGACTTCGGGCACGGCGTATCTTATGTCAAAGATAATATGTTCGAGTTTCCGCCAATTTTTCAGACGATTTATGAGTCGGGTGAGATACCGCTCAAGGAAATGTTCCAAGTCTTTAATTGCGGTCATCGTATCGAGATTTACTGTGAGCCGGAAGTGGCAGACGAAATCATTGCAATTTCTGAGTCGTTCAATGTTCGGGCTCAAGTGGTTGGACGTGTTGAAGTATCCTCGACCCCCGATCGCAATCAAGTGCACATTGAGTTCAACGGAGAACAGTTTACATATTGATTTATTCATTTTAACGAACTGCTTCTATCAAGAATCGCAAAGGAGAGAATCGGGATGCCATTTATATTTTTTGATTTATTGACAAATTCCGGGCCTTTTCTTTTTGTGGTTATAGTGATTCTTTTCATCGTCACATTAAATTATAAACAAAAGGCTAAAAAAAACGCATTCAAAACCGATCGTCTCTTGCGTTTTCTGAAGCGACTTCATGAAGATCAGCGTATCACCGATGAGGAGTATGATGCCTTGATTAAAGGCAATCAACCGATCGTACCCCTTCAGACGAACCGGACTATTGATGCAGATCAGACCGTTCAAACTTCGGATGCGGAAGATTCGCTTCCGATGACTAAGCTACCGACGATAGCGCCTGAAGCATCTCCAATGACTGAGGCTGCGACGATCACATCTGAAGCGGCTCCAATGACAAAAGCCTCGGCGATTGCTCCTGATGTGGCGCCTACGACTAAGGTGCCATCTTTATCTCCTGCAGTCACTCCGATGAATACAGATCAGACGTTATCAAAGCAGCCAATCACGGTAAAGCAAAAGCCGTTCAATGCGATGAATATACTGCTGATTGTCGGTGTTCTATTTGTCATTCTGGCCGGAGCGGTATTTGCGACGACCACCTGGCTGATACTCCCGCCGATCGTTCGTATTTTGACGGTTTGCTCCTTTTCCGGTGTCTTTTTCGTCGCGTCTGTCGTTGCGGAGAAGGTGCTGAAGATTCCGAAGACGGCAGTCTCGTTTTTTACGCTTGCATCATTTTTCCTGCCAATCAGCGTTCTTGCTGTTGGGTTTTTCGATTTGCTGGGTGATTACTTTTCGCTGGATGGAGAAGGCCGTTATTGGATATTCTTCGCTGCGAGTGCCGTGCTGGGTGTGGCATGTCTGATTGGCGCCAAGAAATATCAATTTGCCTATTTCGCACAAGCATACCTCTATTGCATGACCGCGATGTATATATTTGCGATCGCTGCGTTTAGGCCCGAGAAAGCTGTCTTCATTCTGCTTCTCTATGTGTATGCGATCGCGTTGGTGCTTCTCGGTCAGTGGATTCAGAAGAAGAGAGACGCGCGCTTGCCGGTCGAATATATTGCCCGCCGAATTCCTGTTTTTGCGGTCATTCATGCGGTCGTCATTGCCATTATCGGACTTATGATTTCTGGGGCGGGGGTGCTGCCCGGGATAGCCGCAATCGTTTTCGCGCCGTTCTTTTTGACGAAACTATTTCGAGGTAAAAACTCCTATGCGGGGACGATTCTTTTTGCGGCAATGTTGACGACAGGCTTTGTGCGAGTTTATACAGGTGGCGATTTGATGGTCACCTTGTGGATGTTCATTGCGAGTGCCGTCATTTTATCTGTCGTCGGCACAATGGGTATTTTCCCGGATATAATGCGGAAATGGTTTTCGGTCGTCACTACTGGGATGATCTTCCTCGTATATCTCATACAATTTGGGGCGATGGTTCTCCGAGGCGGTTGGACCGGTCTGCAGTTGTTAGCGCTATTTGTGTTGATGATCGCACTTGTATTTGTTGCCTATCGCAACAAGACGCGATTCATTCTTTACCTCGTCCCGGTATTAGCGGTCACCTTTATTTCCGGTGTGGTACTCTTGTTTGCTCATAAGACATTGCCCCATGGAAGTCTGCTCGCCCTATTGTCGGCATTATTCTTCACTGCATGTATCTTCTCTGATAAAAAACTCAAGTTTTCTATCCGTACGCCGATATCGGATATTATGTTCTCATTTTGGTGTTTCATCGGTGCGGTCATTGCGAATATATATGGATGGGGCGAGGGGAGTGGACAAGCAGGTCTGACATTTGTTGACGGCATCATTCCGCTTCTGATACTTTTATCCATTTTAGTTTATCTCATGCTCGAAAAGCGTTCTTCCGGTGTTTCGACTCAATCCGCCAGCATTTCCGCAGGTCTTATATCAGAAAACATATTTTTGATGGCTTTTCCCGTGTTCATCTTTTTTAACGAGTACATGGATGCCGCATTTGTTTTTGTCATCTTTTTTGCTCTGATGTGTGCGTTTGGAATCTGGGCAGCGCTTTACGCCGGACGTCTGCGCTTGCCTCGTGCGCTTGCTACAGCCTCGTACGTTACCGTGCTTATCTTTGGAACTATCTTAATGGTAGCACTGAGTTCTGCAGGCAACGATACTCTGATTCCAGTCGTTGCCTGGGTATCTGTTATTTATCTCTGCATTATTCTCGTTCTCAAGTCGCGTGATCCCTCAATTTTGAATCCGTCCGCAAGCAATGCTGCATATTCCGCAATAGCCGGGGTGTCTATATACATATCGCTCCCGCTGTCTGCGCAATTATGGATGAATTTGAATTCAGGCATGGCGACGCTTGTTTTTCCTGCAAGTGCCGCGTTTATATTCACTGTCATTGCGATGTTTTTTACAGCATTTGATAAGACTTTGCCACCGGCGCTTAGGCACATAGGTCGCGTCGGGTTGGTTGGGCTGTCGCTCTTTACAACGTTAATGGTCGGGGCGCTCCTAATCTCCGCGAGCATTTTCTGGACGCCGGTCGTTTATCTCTTCGTATTGACAGTGCTGGCTTATCGCTATGTACAAGGGGTTTCACATCGATTTGCGTGGTTTGATATGCTCCTTATATTCGTCACATCCATAATTTGCATCGATAAAATTGGGCATCCGAATATTCAGTGGGCCGGAATTATCATATTCTCATTGGTATTTATTGGAGCGCTACTATTTGGACGATGGATGCATCCCAGAGTGTTTAGTTCTCGGAAAGATGAATCACTCGCCGTCCGCAATCGGATCGATTGGCCATCTCTGATGTCCGTACTTTTTGCTCTCGGACTTTTAACGCTGGGTAAATATGCTCAGTGGGTGGCGTTCTTGCTGCTCGTGCTATATTCGTTATCTTTTGTGAAAAGGACCCGCTCAAAATACGCCGACCGCATCGCGCTAACATTCGCGAGTTTCTTTGTCTTGGTTGTGGTATGGGCTCAACCGCTACTTCATATTCCGGACATCATTCTTCTCGAATTCAATTTGCTTGCATTCGTCGGATTCTTTGTGCTGATCGACCGCATCTCATGGAAAAACAAAGTATCCAATTCGCTCGTTTTCGTGTCGGCATGCCTGTCTCTGGCCATTGCCGGATTGGCAGCGATGGCCAGTGCGGATATCGTCGATGCTCTGATCATCGGGATCACGGCCTTTGTGATTCTGATTGTATCTTTTGCTTTAAAACGTAAGCAGTGGTTCATCCTCGCCACCGTGACACTCCTCGTCCTGGTCCTATATATGACACGCGAATTTTGGGCGATGATATATTGGTGGATATACTTGCTCCTAGTCGGCCTCATCCTGATTGGCCTAGCCGCGGCGAACGAGATTTCAAAGCAAAAGGGCGAAAAACTCTCGAGCAAGGCAAAGCGCCTGTTTAGGGATTGGGATTAGTGAGGTTCATATCGTAGTATTTGTTCGAGGCGATACGGAGCGATCGCTCTGATCTATGCCGTTGAGTATATTAAATCCAGCGAATTAGGATATTCAAGTTATGTCTGGCGTATATGGCTGTTTATCCTGTCAGAGAGAATAAGACATCATTTCTATTGTGATTGTTAGTACAAATTAAAGATAAACGGTGAATTGTAAAATGAAGTGACGCGAAAATAAAAAAGATGTCCCACGTGGACAATCTCACATACAATGTTAAGTGACTAAAGCAAACACGAAGGAGAAAGCTCGTGGGACACGAACATT
>DUPM01000087.1 GCA_012838315.1 Clostridiaceae bacterium | reverse complement strand
GATTGCTCCGGAAAAGGCGGTATGTATAATTCGCTAAAAAGGCGTGGTTTCACTTCAGTACCGGGAGCCGGTCGTGAGGATCACCACCGAGCCGATTGGTGGGGAGGACATTGTTCCGTGGTACTATCGACTGCTTCCAATCGTTGTGCTGATAGCTGTAATGATGGGTGGCATCTTCATTCCCGCGACATCCCTGATTGACGACAAACAGCGCAGGACATACCAGGCGCTTCTTGTTACTCCAGTGACTGTCTATGAAGTCATATGGTCCAAAATGCTTCTCGGCGGTCTCGTTAGCTTTCTGATGGGCTTAATGATACTGGCTCTGAACCGTAGCCTATCCGTCCATGCGGTACCACTGATCTCAGTTCTTGCAATCATCGCGATGTCCGCTTCGTGTGTCGGCAGCATCATCGGGGTCATCGCTAAGGATATGAAATCGGTCACAACCATAGCGCAAAGCCTGATGCTGTTCATGTACGCACCGGCCATACTCAATCTTTTTCCGAAATACCGGGGTGGATCCAGATGCTTTTCCCAACCTACTACTTTTTCTCCCATTACTAAAGATATCCGGAGGAAGACTCAAGTCTTCCGATGTGTGGGAAATCGCAGTGCTAATGGGTATATTTGTACTATTCCAGGTCATCCTGATTGGGGTCATTCGCAAAAAGAGCCACGCCGTCCGTTCTGTGCCTCTTTCGCAGCTGAGCTAAGCCCACGCAGGAGATATGACTGATTTAAGAATACTAATCCTTCACTTACTCCATACAGCTTTCCAATATATTCAGGCCTTCTTCAACGCTTGTCCCTAGCACTTCCTGAGTTTTCTTGAAATCGGGATAGAGCGTATGCAGGCGATCGTGTGTCTTGAAGAAGAGCTCTTTGCCGTGTTTAGCGATGAACAAAGCCTGCGCCTTGCAAGCATTTGCGCCGTCATTTCCCGTGGTATAGAAGCCTATTGTACAAGAGGCAAGGTCTGAACATTCATAGCAACCGTCCAGTCCTTTTTCGTCGCAGCACTTCACATTTGGGCAAATGCCGTCCTCACTGATGGTCGCGAAGGAGCAACAGTTATAATCTGAACGACAAGAGCCGCACCACTGTCCCAGAAAACAGTGATTGCAGGAGAAACCGCAGTAGGCAATGGGGTCTTGGCCCTCTCGGGCGGCGGCGACGAGTGCGATTTTCATGGCGCTGCAACGCTCGATTCTGGCGCCATTGTCCCCGTGCTCAGGGTCAAACGAATAGCGTTTCAGGGTATCGCACGGAAAATTTTCGCAATCGCCGCAAAATGCTTTGCCCTTAGAGACAGCGCACGATGCGACGTCGCAGTGGCCGTGGAAAGGTTTGCCTTGTGTCGCGACGCATCCGCCGCATTGACAGGGCTCCTTATAATCGCAAAGACTACAATCCAATCCGCAATAGGTTGTAATAATCGGTTTATGCATACAAATTCGCTCCTTTTCGCTTAAGAGGAGTGGTCTTGAATTCGCTCATGGATCGCTTCGATGTCATAATGGTCGGTTGCATATCGCAAGGCCCGTTGGTAGAAATCCAGGGCTTTGTCCCGATCTTTGATAGCGGGTTCAAACTGGTACATATCGCCATATTGGATATAGCTCCACGGATTTTTGGGAAAGTCGGAGACCAGCCGATCAAGTTCCTCGCGGGCATGGTCAAATTGCCCCAGGGACACATAGGAGTCAGCAATTGCCCGCCTCATATTGTGAAATGTCAGAGGGTTCTCGTCCGGAAAGTATCTGCAAAAAGACTGGCAAAAATCAATTCTGTTCTCGAAAAACGTCGGGTCCTCCAAGCCTGCCTGGTGCAATTCCTCCTCGAGGTCTTGGAGAAAATTGCTTACAAAGAAAGACTTGGGACAGCAATCATTAAGACGTTTGGTAGAGCGGTCTTCCGGTCGGATTTGATGCCGGATCTCCTCCCATGCTTTCAGAAAAAGTTCGCATGCCTCGATCGGCTTACCTTTTCCCGAAAACTCGTATCCCTCGAAAATATAGCGTCCAAATAATTCTTCAAGAATGGAATCGCTGTTATCGCAAGATTGAGAAGACTTCGTCGTCGCTGCGGCAATTGAATCAAAATCGGCGTTCGACTTGTTGATACAGCACAGTTTATATTTTTTGCCACTGCCGCAAGGGCAAGGTTCATTTCGTCCAATATTCATAGCGGGTTCCTTAATCTAATACTCATAATAATCAAATGCTTCGAATTCGATTCTACAACAAATTCAAATCTAATACTACCAATCAAAGCATTCCTCGGAGAGAGGGGGGTGAGGTCGTTAAGCAGAAATTGCCGACAGAACGGAGAATTTGAGAGTTATGATCGTTATCCGCAGTCGGGGGGGAGGCGAACATGTCTTACCGATCAACGGGTTCCGAAGATTGATCATTTTGAGCGTGTGTAAATAAAGAAGAGCAACTTCCCAT
>DUPM01000009.1 GCA_012838315.1 Clostridiaceae bacterium | reverse complement strand
GGAGCAAAAGGCCGGCCAGCCCTTTTCCGCGAGCACTGGGAAGCGTCGCAAAATCGGTCATCTCTCCGTTCCGTTTGGAAGGATCGGCTTCAATCGAAGAGATCGCAATCAGTTTACCGTTCTGCTTAACACCAAAATATATGACGTGACTATTCATCGTCGAAATGATGTAGTCGGGGTCATGAATCGGAAAGGGATATGTGGCGAACACGTCTCGAAAGAGCTGAGCCACGTCATTGGCGTCTGATGGAGTGAGCTTTTCAATGGAGCAATCCGCAGGGCATGTTTTGATAGAAGCGCTACCGGACTCTCGCTGTTTTGCTTGTTCGAGAATAGATTGTATCTCGGATTCATTTTCGAGCACTTGGCGCTTCTGATCAAGGTAAAATGCTGCGAAAATACAATCGCGAGTACCATCATAGAAACCCGGTATGCGAGCTTCCTTCATATATCCCTTGGATTGAAAAAGTGGAAAATGCTCGGCTGGGATTTTGAGAATCATCTTGCCATATTCGTTTTTTGTGGCGAGATCAAGTAATGTCTCATGGATCCCGGGCAATTTGTTCTCGGGGCAGGAAAGCAAGTAAATACGATTGTTGGCCGTACCGTGATGGATGACGGCACCGTCGATATTTTCGATGCGATCAAAGGTCATGATGGTCCTCCGAATTGGGTGATTTTTCTGAGGCGTCTTCAGCGTCCCAGTCATCTGATTCGGTAATCGAAGGCGTAAGCGTGATGGTGTCATTATAGTCTGCAAGCAGACGGGAAATACCGACGACGCTTCTTTCCTCGGCTTCATCAAGCTTGAGGTGCAAGTTGCATGTATCGCATTTTAGGTCACACACGGTATGTTCATAACATGACGGTTCTTGGTAAGTTGTGATGACCCCTTCATAATTTCGAAGAATGACCTTATTGGTTGACCACGATATTAAATAATTGGGCATGACCGGAATTTTGCCACCGCCGCCCGGAGCGTCGATGACATAGGTCGGAACGGCAAAGCCGCTGGTGTGGCCACGAAGGCTTTCCATAATTTCGATACCCTTTCCAACCGAAGTACGGAAGTGCTCGAGACCTTCCGACAAATCACATTGGTAGAGATAGTATGGTCGCACTCGGTTTTTGACCAGCTTATGCACCAAGTTTTTCATGATTCTCGGACAGTCGTTGACATCTGAGAGAAGTACGGACTGATTGCCGAGCGGAATGCCGGCCATTGCCAGCATTTTAAGTGCGCGCTTGGCAGAAGAGGTCATCTCCTGGGGGTGATTGAAGTGCGTATTGATCCAGATCGGTTTTTCGCTATTTTTCAAGACGGATACTAATTCATCTGTAATGCGATACGGAAGTACGACCGGTGTTCGTGTCCCAATTCGAATGACCTCGACGTGCTCAATCTTATTGAGTTCTTCAATTAACCAAGAAATCTGCTTGTCCGAGAGTAAAAACGGATCGCCGCCGGACAAGAGCACATCGCGAACGATGGGGTTATTTCGGATATATTCAAGTCCTTTTTCGAGGGTTTTTCGATTGGGAATAGAGTCGACGTCACCGACTTTTCTCTTGCGTGTGCAGTGTCTGCAATACATAGCGCAAACGTTGCTGACGCAAAACAAAACGCGATCGGGATAACGATGCGTAATGCCCGGCACCGGACTATCGGCATCCTCAGACAGGGGGTCTGACATATCAGAGTTTGCGACTTTTAATTCGCGTGTATCCGGAAATGCTTGCTTGAAAACGGGATCATTCTGATAATCATCCGGATCAACTAATGACAGATAATAGGGGGTGATGGACATCGGAAAATGCTCGATCGTCTCCTGGTATTTGACTTTATCGTCCGGCGAAAATCGAATATCCAGGATTTTTTCGATGGTGCTCACATCTTTTATGCAGTGGGATACTTGCCATTTCCAATCGGTCCATTTGGCGTATTCGTCATCGTTGAGCCAACGATGTTCCATTTTTGTTTTTGTTGCGTTTATTTCTGAGTTCATGACAACCTCTTTTCGAAAATAGATTGCCGCGCAACAGTATGAAAAGCCGATAAGACCTTCATAAAAAACGATCAGAGCTTTCGGAGAAAATGCGAAACAGAAAATATTACGAAAAACGCAATTGAATTGCAAAAACCAAAAACAAACTATATCGCTTGACGTACACGTTGGGTATGAAAAAATTCAGGCTTACCGTTCGCGTCAATCTGACTTTATTAACTTTGAAAGTATATCACATTGACATGCTTCTGTCGAATTCGGCAATGAGAAGGCTCTTTATCTATTACCGTGAAAAGTTTATAAGAAAATGGTTCTGGGCGCACAATTGAGTTGTTTGATTGGAAAATGAGAATGGCTCGTGGGTGAGGGCAGTGGTAGCAGTGAGGGAGCCTGGGCGGTCTTTCTGCGCTGAATAATGTGAATTATTTCTCCTGATGCGGTTTTCTTGGATTTTTCAAGCGAATGATCACGTAGGGTACGAGAAGCAAGAATCCGGTCTTGTAAACCGTTTCCCACAGCGCCTGTAAAGCAATGATCGTGCTTGTAAATCCATCTTCTCTCATCGGCGTATATAACTTTATATATAAGAACAAGGCGATGCAGAGTAGGCCGAACGCGATAAGACGAGAGCTTTTGAACACGAGATCTTTGGGAATATCCGTGTGCCGATCTTCTATATTTAAAGCCTTAACGGTTTTTCTGATGCCCAAGAAAACAAGGACGGCCGCGGAGAGCAGCGACAAGATTTGTACTATGGCCTGAATCTTTTCAAAGTCACTCATGAAGGATCCTCTTTTCGCATTCGTTTTATCTCGGGGAGGGTGTCGGATTCAGATAAAGAAGCGTCCTCTTCCGCGAGTGGCGCAGTTGACTCGGACGCGACGAAGGCGCCGGGATTATCTGCGATGATTTTAGAAAAATCATTTTCGATCATATACGAACAAATAAGTGCGCATACTGCCGGAACGACTAATATCGCCGGCGGAAAAAGCGGCATGGCAAAAGCCGATCCAATCATAAGAACAAGAATGCCGAGCGTATGGATAAAATGCGATGACGCCAACAGGAAACTGTTTCTAAAGGTTGTTTTGATCGTACTTGTGAATCGGGACAAGTAAGGAAAGACGTAAGGCAAGGTAAATGCAATCGGCAATAAAAGGACATAGGCAATCTGGCCGTAAAAAGAGGGAAGCTTAATGTTGCCGATGCCGCGTTGCGCAAAAAGGATATCCAGTGCGACAAATAATCCGTAAACGATATATATAAGGGTAATAATAATACCCTGTTTCAAATTCTGTCTGAATCCGTGAAGGAAGTCTTGGAAAGGCGTATTGTATCCGAGGCGAAAGCGACGCACAACAGCGTAGTAGAGAGCAGCGCTCGCCGGACCGATGGTGATAATAGGAATTGAGAATACAAACCACAAAACGCTGAGGATGATGATATCACCAAGCTTATCGCCGAGATTGTAAAGCCACGAGTTGGCGTATTTGTCATATTCGGCCATTGCTTTTCATCTCCGTCAAATGTATTTTTGCACAAGGTCAGTATAGAGGGAATCGTTTCAAGCGTCAACAACTGAACAACTAGCGTTCTAGTATTGATAGGTGTATTTTTTGTGTGATGCTGTGATAAAATGACAGGACAAATGCATTTTCGAAAGAGGGTATAGATATGGCTTCACAAACACGGCTGGATGGCATTTTTTCTTCGGGAATGGTCTTTCAAAGGGATGTAGATAATATCATCTCGGGGTATGAGTCGGGGAAAGATGCGGTTGAGATATCCATTTCCGGTCAGCGCATCCGAGCAACGGTCGAAGGCGGCAGATTCAGAGCGACGATCCCGGCACAATCAGCGGCCCGCGGGCTGTCAATCACGGTTCAGGGCAGTAGCAGGATCGTGCTCGATGATGTTTGCTTCGGCGATGTGTTTATGCTCAGTGGGCAATCCAATATGGAGCTGCCGGCGGAGCGGGTGTTGGATGTGTCCGAAGAAGAAATCGCCAAGATCAATCTTCCGGAGATAAGGCAATATCGTTTGGAACCCCAATACGAGTTTGATCGATCTAAGAAGTGTGAATTGCCCATGGCCCCATGGACGAGGGCTGTGGCCGGAGAAATTATGAAGATGAGTGCGGCCGGGCTTTTTTTCGCGCGAGAGATCCATGCACAAGAGGGCGTCCCGATTGGGTTGATATTGAATGCTCAGGGCGGCTCGTCCGTGGAAGCGTGGATGCCACTTGCGCTGCTGGAGCGCTGGGGTGACTATTCTTCAGAGCCAAAACGATTTAGTCCTCCTGGGGCACTGGCGAAGTTTATTGAGGACAGGGAGGCTTCTGTGGCCGAATGGTATCGACTCAATGAAACCGAAGGCAATGAAGTAATGGCAACGAAGATTCCGGCCGGAGCTGAGAACATAGAGATTCCGACGATGTATCCCGAGGAAGAGGGGACATCCTTTTCGGGAAGCGTTTGGTTTTATAAGGAGATAGAGATTGAAGATGAGCCGTCCGGCCCTGCGATGCTTTATGTTGGTG
>DUPM01000086.1 GCA_012838315.1 Clostridiaceae bacterium | reverse complement strand
TTTGCAAGAACGCGTGCCAGCATCAATCGCTGACGCTGGCCGCCGGACATTTCGGTCGGCATGCGCTTTTTATAATCGAGAAGGCCGACTTGGGAGAGGGCGTCTTCTGCCATTTGTCGATGCTTTTTGCTCGGAAAGCGAAAGGGTCCGATCTTCTTATAAAGGCTCGAAAGGACAATCTCCTCTGACGTTGCGGGGAAACGGGAGATGGCGTCCGCACTATTCTGTGGTACATAGCCGACGGCGGTAAAATCACTTCTACCGGTCACATTTTGACCGAGGATTCGAATGACTCCGGCGTCAGGCGTGAGTAGACCGAGAATGATTTTGATAAGCGTGCTCTTGCCGGATCCGTTGTCACCGATAATAGCGGCAAAATCGCCCTCTTGGATGCGGAAGGTAATGTCGTGAAGGACCGGCTTTTCGTTGTAGGCGAAGTGGATGTTTTCGACTTCAACGGCAAAAGGATTGGCGTGCATAATTCCTCCGTCAGGATTCGTCCTGTGTTGTAAATGAGGCGGCGAGCGCGGTCAAATTGTCGCGCATCAGCGTAAAATAGTCTTGTCTGTTGTCTATTTGCTCTTGCGTCAGTCCGCCGATCGGATGCAAGGCGCGCACATCGCAACCGGTCTCGGCGGCAATTGTTTCGGAGACTTTCGGATTGGTCAGTGCCTCGAAAAAGACGACCCGGATGTGATTTTCGTTAATAAAGTCGATAATACGGCGCATACGCTCGGCATCCGGCTCGGCATCTGCGGAAATACCGCGAATGGGTACCTGTAACATACCGTACTCCTTACACATGTAGCCGAAAGCCTCATGTGAGACAATAATGTATTTGGGGTCAATACCGTCGAGCGCGTTGTGGTACTCCGTGTCCAGTTCGTCCAACATCAAAGAATATTTGGCGTAGTTTTCACGATAGGCGTCAGCGTGTTCCGGATCGGCCAAGCAGAATGCATCGCAAATGGCTTGCATCTGAAGTTTTGCATTGGCGGGGGAGAGCCAGACGTGCGGATCATAGAGGCCATGGTCATGGTCGTCTTCATCGTGATCTTCATCGTGATCTTCGTCGTGGTTTTCGTCCGGGTGTGATTCGTGATCCTCAAAAGCGTCACCGGTCAAATCGTCATTGTCCAAAGAATAGGTTCCGGAAGCCATGAGTTCCACGGCATCCGAGGTCTCGACAACGGTGAGGTTTTTGTTCTCGATCGAAGAGAGTAAATTGTCGACCCACATCTCCATGCCGGCCCCGTTATAGATGAAAACATCCGCCTTTTCCAGAGACAACATGTCTTTGGTCGTGGGTTCCCACGTGTGCGGCTCGAAGCCGGCCGGGACCAACAAAGTGACCTCGGCATATTCGCCGCCAATCTTTTGGGCGAAGTCATACATGGGATAGACGCTGGAAATGACCTTGAGTTTCCCACTGTCGGAAGAGATGCCGGGGAATGTGGCACAGCTACTCATCATTATTGTTAATGCCAATACGACGGCAAAATACTTTAGTTGACGCATATTAACCTCTCTAAATGCGAATCATTCGCGTTTAGAAATAGAATATACGCATCGAGCGCCGTCGTCAATTCTTTTTTCGTATATGAGAGGAGGACGAGAGGTGTTGACGGATTTTGAAAATCGTCTCTTTGCTGATGATATGCTCAATGGCACAAGCGTCTTTGTCTGCAATCTCAGGTGAGACGCCCAATACATCGACGAATAGGGTCTTTAAGATGCTGTGGTTTCCTTCTAAAAGTTCCGCGGTGGTCTTGCCCAGACCGGTCAAATAAATCTCTTGATATTTTTCTCGTGAAACATAGCCTAAATCGGCGAGAACATTAATCGCGTTATTAACACTGGCTTTGGACACACCTAAGTGCGACGCAACATCGCTGACTCGAACGCCGTGACCGGCTTTAGACAGGGAGAAGATGGTCTCGAGATAATTTTGCATTGCGACGCTGAGTTGTTCCATATTGATACCTCATGTCTTTACGAAATGCGGAGGCCCTTGAATCGGGCGCCGATTGGCTAAAAGATTGTGTTGTGACCTTCCATCGGCCACTGTTCCAATTGTAATATATCGCAACACAGCGGGCAAATATCGAGTAAACTCCCGCCTTGAAGTTCTTGTCCTGCAGCAATCGA
Source organism: Clostridiaceae bacterium (assembly GCA_012838315.1). Classification (GTDB taxonomy): domain Bacteria; phylum Bacillota; class Clostridia; order Saccharofermentanales; family Saccharofermentanaceae; genus DUPM01. The sequence continues at coordinate 5,159 of DUPM01000086.1, read as the reverse complement.
AGGGCCTTTGGCGAAATAGAAAGTCTTGTATTTATCGTTGTCGAGCGTGTAACCGTGTTGACCTTTGGCGAATTGGCCGAAGACATATCCGGCTTCCGCAGCATATCCGCAATAGAATTGGGAGTCTGCTCCGGAGGTGTGCATCTCGTCGTCAGTCAGTTGGCGCTTCACACCGGGAGTCGATGAGAACACCGACAGAAAATCCACTATCTTTTCGGAGGGCTCGGGCGTATTGATCCGCAGAAAGCAGCATCCATGCGCTGAATGAAAAAATGCTTCGTCAGGATGGATGTCTGCGGCCTTGAGCATCGTATTCGGATGGACAGCCGTATGAACAGGAAGACAACTGTGGTCGCTGAATACGACGACGCTGTATTGACTGGCGTCGGGGGAGGAAGAGATGGCCTGAAGAATGCGATCAACACGATCGGCAGTACGAAGAAGGGCGTCCTTGGCCTCATCGGAATACGGCCCGAAGCGGTGCTTGGTAGAATCTACATCTAGTAAATGCAGCATCATTAGGTCAAAGGGTTTCCGCTCTATCATGCGCTCGGCTATCGAAACGATCATATCGTCCGCGTGACCGCCGGCAGACAGCATTTGCTTCATAAATCTAAGCATGCATGAGAGAATGAAACCGGGGCGTCCGTTGCGCAAGGTCAAGGCGATACGCTTGGCCAAAGAGACATTTCCCGGAATTTCCGGAAAATTATAACGAATGTTCGCACCACCGGTGACGGGAAACATGATGGAACAAACGGTTTTCCCCGAACGGGTCGCACGATCCGGTAACGTTGGAGCGGTCAGGTGGCGGACGTGAAAACGCCAAGGCCAATGCTTCTTGTTCGGATCTTGAATGTCGTTTTCGATAATGCCGTGTCGGAAAGGAGACACGCCGGTCTGAATACAAGCATGTATGGGGTAAGTGTTGGTGACGAAAATGGAATCAACATCACGAACCATGGTGCCCTCAGCACGAAGCTGCCGAAACGCTCTATGTTCAAGCAACAGCTCAAGGTCATGGTCGCCGACGGCGTCAAGGGAAATCAATATCAATTTTTGTGTCATAGTCGTCACCCCGATGCTGTTATTTATTTTATGATTATTATAGAGCAAGGGCGCCACTTTGCACAGAATGAGAGCCGTGAGATATTGCGTCATTATTGATTTCTCATGTTATGATTGTATTGCGCAGAATTATTTGTGATTTTTTTGCCACACTATCCTATCTTATCGGAGGCGACAGTGGACCAATCACAGAAACGAGTATTTTTGATCGTCTTGGACAGTATGGGTATCGGAAGAGCTCCGGATGTTGCAGACTTTGGAGATGAAGGATCAAATACCTTAGCTTCAGCCGCAACGTCCTCGTCATTTATTACGCCGAATTTGGCTGCCGCAGGTTTGTATAATATTCCGGGGCTGATAGAGGATATCGAAGAGAAAAGAGCATCTTCAGTACCCGGCGAGAAGCGATTTGACGTGTCGGAAAGCCTGTCCGAGCCGGAGGGGGCATTCGGCAGATGCATTTCGCAGTCGATGGGCAAGGACACGACCATCGGCCATTGGGAAATTGCAGGAATTATTTCGGACAAACCGCTCCCAGTTTATCCGAATGGTTTTCCGGATGAGATACTTCAAGCTTTTTCTTCCGAGACCGGGCGCGGCGTTCTATGTAACCGACCGTATTCGGGAACGGATGTGATTAGAGATTATGGACCCGAGCATATGAAGACCGGGGACTTGATCGTATATACTTCCGCAGACAGTGTGTTTCAAATCGCGGCTCACGAAAGTATTGTGCCGATTGAAGAGTTGTATCGCTGTTGTGAAGCGGCACGGCGTATTCTTCGCGGGGAGCACGGTGTGGGGCGCGTGATTGCAAGGCCATTTGAGGGTGAGTATCCCCGTTTCATCCGCACGGCCAACCGACATGACTATTCGATTCCACCACCGAGAAGGACGATGCTTGATGATTTGTCGGAATCGGGAAAATCGGTTATCGGAGTCGGCAAAATCAATGATATCTATGCCGGCCGGGGAATAACCGATGCACATCGTACCGTGTCCAACCAGGACGGTATCTCTCGGACGATCGAGATGATGAACAAGCATTTTTCGGGATTGTGCTTTACGAATTTGGTCGATTTTGATTCGAAGTTCGGCCATCGTAATGATATAGATGGTTATGCCGATGCAATTTCGCAATTTGACCGTCGATTGCCTGAGCTTTTAGCTGCGATGCAGCCGGAGGATCTATTAATGATTACGGCCGATCACGGTTGCGATCCGATGAGTCCGTCTACCGACCACTCCAGGGAGACCGTTCCGATTTTAGTGATGGGACGATCAGTTCGAGCCGGAGCGGATATCGGTGAGCGCGAAAGTTTTGCGGACATCGCGTCGACGATACTGGATTATTTTGGGTTCATATCCGAGAACACCTCACATATTGAAGGGGTATCGTTCTTGGAAAAGATAATAAATTGACATAAATTTGGAGGCGAAAACAATGCGAATGATTTTTACCGATGAGCAAAAGAGAATTTTGAAACACACGGACCATACGCTACTTGCGGTGGATGCAACGACTGAAGCCATTAGGGAGGCTTGTTTTGAAGGTGTTGACTTCAAAACAGCGTCGATTTGCATCCCGCCACTTTATGTGGCTCAGGCCGTTAGAGATACGGACGGACGAGGCAAAATTTGCACGGTTATCGGCTTTCCTAACGGATATATGACGACAGATTCAAAGGTGCACGAGACCAAGTCCGCGGTCAGTCAAGGGGCACATGAAATTGATATGGTGATTTCAATCGGGCTGCTCAAGCAAGGTGATACGGATGCGGTCAAGAAAGATATTTCGGCGGTACGTGCGGCTTGTAAAGATCGCATACTTAAGGTCATTATAGAGACGTGCCTGCTCACTGAAGAGGAGAAAATTTCGATGTGCAAAGTTGTCGGTGATGCCGGCGCTGACTTTATTAAGACATCGACGGGATTTTCGACCGGGGGTGCGACGTTAGAAGATGTCGAACTTTTCAAGGCGCATTTGGCACCGGGCATTAAGATTAAGGCCGCCGGAGGGATTTCAACCCTCGAAGACGCGAAGGCTTTTCTCGATGCCGGAGCAGATCGAATCGGCAGCAGTCGCATTGTTCGACTCGTTCGCCGGCAACTGATGGACGCCCAGGCCGTTACGGTCGAAGTTTGATTCGGTTGCGTTGGCAGAGATTTTTTTGATAATCAATCGCATAAGTGTTTTCGGACAGGGATGGAGGTTCTTATGACTCAGAAGCCAAGCGAAAAGATGCCGACGGAGCTGGCGGATCGCCTCATAAACGCAGCAACAGAGGCCGCAAAGAACGCATATTGCCCGTATTCACATTTTGCGGTCGGTGCGGCATTGCTTTGTGACAACGGAGATATTGTGACCGGATGCAACGTCGAAAACGCGGCGTTCCTGTCGATTTGTGCCGAGCAGAATGCATTGGCGCATGCGGTAAGCAAAGGGTTTCGACATTTTCGAGCGATTGCCGTTGTGGGCGGTCGGGATAATGAAGAACCCGGATACTGTCCGCCCTGCGGCGCTTGTAGGCAGGTCATTCTTGAATTTTTCGATCTTGAGAATTCCGAAATAATTCTCAAGAAGGACGACAGTTATGTCTCGTTCACAATCGGAGAGCTATTGCCGGAGAGTTTTGTCTCGCCCGGTTGACGATAACGGATCAATACCGCAAGCATGATGGCAAATCCAATCATGCCTGAGATAAAGGATGAGAAGAGCAATACGGAGACACTAAAATGATCCAGAATGACGCCGCCGATAAGGTTGCCTACGACCATGCCGACACCCATGCCGGCAACGTTGACATAGGCCTGTGCTCTGACGCGATCGCGGTTGCCGACGGCGCGATCGGCAAACATGACAGAGAGTGGAAGATATAATCCATACGCCGGGATTTGGAGTAATTGCACAGCAAAGAGCATCGTCAAATTTCCGGAAAAGAACGTCAGCAGCCCCTTGATTGCAAAGAACAAAGCAGAAAGAATCAACAAATATTTGGCCTTAATTCGAGTGACCAACAGTGCACTCAATGCCATAATAGGCAACTCTACAAAAGCAGCGATTGATCGCACTAAGCCTTGGTCGTACTCGTTGCCGCCCAATCGGTCAACGACATCCGGGATGTAGGTGTTGAGGAATGCGTGGTTGGCAAACAAGAACGTACTGGCCAAGCAAAAACCGGCGAATGTGCGGTAACGCGAGAAAAATGAAATGAGTTCAAATAGGCCGCCTTTCATGGCATGATCGTGTTGATCTTCTTGTTCAACCGGCGGTGCGTACATCATCGTAACGATCAGCATCGACAGGGCCGCGCACAGGATAAAGGCCGGGATAATGATTTCGACACCGAAGATGACGACCAATCGACCGAGGATAACACCGGTGACGGCGAACATCAAAGACCCGACTCCCCGAGCCGTGCCGTAGTTGATGGCGATACCGGAGTTTGCTATCTGCATCGCGATGGCGTTGATCAGGGACAGTGAAGAATATATGGATGCGCCGAGCACAATAAATATGAGTGTCGCAGCAATCATACTATGACCGATAAAATTGAGAACAAAAACCATTATCATGGCGACGATGACTTGAGCGTCGACGATGTATTTGAGCGGAATACGACGGTGGTTTTCGGCAAAAGATGAGATAATCGGTTGCGCAAAAATACTTGAGATGGCTTGAACCGCCAGTAATATTCCGATTTCAGAGGAGCTAAAAGCTTTTTTTCGCAACAATACGACCATGAATCCGGACAAGCAAAAAAAGCAGATCCAGTAGGTCGCCTGGACGGCTGCAAATTGAATATTGATCTTTCGGGTGGACGGTGTCGGTCGATTCATCGTGGCCTCTTTTCGAATTGAAATCTCATCATTCCAACTGTTTTTCACACCGTAATATGGATTAGGCATCATGATGTTGTCGTGATAATAGCACAGTAACTGCAGAGTTATCTTTGTTTTTTATGCTTTGAACACGATTTTAAATGATTTTGGCATAAATCTAAGACCGGCGCAGAAAAACTCTGTGCAATTGACCAAGCCGGAATCCATTGCCCATGTTTGTTAATTCCGTATAATAAGAAGGCTAAGAA
>DUPM01000085.1 GCA_012838315.1 Clostridiaceae bacterium | reverse complement strand
GTGCCGTGTTAGCCTGTGGAGAGATGGCAATAGCCGTCTCGGTGAATCAGGAACCCTCCAAAGCGATTCAGGCGTTTGCCTGAACGCAGTAGGAATCCCCTTTCTTCAGGGAGGGGAGGATGTCAATAATAAACTGTTAGCGTTTCACGCTATAGATGATGGTGTCGCCTTCTTCGGGAAATGAAGCGATTGATGTAAAGTTCGATTCGAAAAATTCCTTGTTGAATATATGCTCGCCTTGCCCGTTGAGATATCCGTATAACTCGTAGTTGAAGAGAACGTAGTCAATATCCTCTTGTTCACACACCGCATAGAATAAGTCGATGTCATCTCCGCAACCGGTTAAAATCCACTCATACATGGCCATCCGATCCTGAGTATCATGCCCGGCGGACCAGGCGTAATAAGGCCAACCGAAGTACGACATCCGACCGGAAAGAAAAAAGGTGTGAAGATACCAGTTGGGTGTTAAAAATACGGACTGCGGATCGGTGTTTTTGTCAATCCATTCGACCATGTCAGACTTAAGGTGCACTGACATCTTGTGCGTATTTCGGTTGTGGAAGGCATACCATTCACTTATTCCTGTTCCAATCATTGAGAGGAAAATTCCGACCCCGACGATTAAGGCTAATGCGCGCAAAGCGATGCATGCTACAGGTGCCAGGATTATCTTGCGATTTCGTCCGGACTCTTCAGAGCGAGATTTTCTCTTTTGTCTGAAGTAAACCGGTAAGAAGAACAGATATGATAGCAAACCAGAAATAATAGCATAATAGAGTAATATGCTTATCTGTATGAATTTATGGTTGGCGAGCATTTCGACAGAAACTTGAGATAAGAATGCGAAGATGAGCGGCGCAGAAAAAGCAATGACGAGAATTACTCTGTAGTGATTCTTCTTGGCCGCAAACTGATAAATCAACAATCCGACAAGAAGAAGAGGAATTAAGACAAAAGTCAGTCCGCTCATTCTTAAAAGGTATTGTGATGCACTTGAAAGGGTTGGATTTTCCAGTATGAAACCGGGCTTAAATGCCAAAGAGACGACATTCTCGGACCCACCGGACAGTAGGTAGCTTTGGAGGAATGAGGAGCCGACCGCAAGCAATGCAACCGGAAGATACAAGAGACGGCTTTCAGAGAAGATTGCCATGACGAAAAGTATCAACATGGCAGATATCAGCGCCGACCCGTGAAAGAACGGCGCAAATATTGCAATAAGCAGTCCGGGAAGGAGTAGGTGCAATGGTCGAAGCGGGTCGTTTTTTCTAGGCAGCCAAGCGTCTCTGGAGATAAAAAAGCATCGTAGCTTTTCCGACACGGACTTCATTTTCGCTAAATGCAAAAACATCCGGCGAACGTATGGAATGTATAGGAACACCAAGACCAATAGAAAGGCGATGCCGAGCATCAAATGTCGCTGATTCGCATAGACATTGATTGCCCAAAGGCCCCAGTCGTCTTTATCTGTTAAGACGTACCACTCAGATGATTTGGTGATTGTACGAATAGCGGCTTGAAAACTAAGTTTTTGCTTGGAAAGCAAATCGTACAACTGATAAAATATATTCATTGCACTTCTAAAAAAGACGAGCAAGGGCGTGACAATTAAGGCAAGTCTTCTTCCGGACAGTAAGGCTGATAATAAGGACAGAAGTGTTAAAGCGCTCATCATCGCCAGTATGGAAGGTAAATTGAATGCAAAATCCATGGGTAATCCCAACAGATTCAGATTGCCGCATAAGAAAAAGAAGAAAAAGTGATAACGGATTTGATCTCCTGGGAAATGCGGATATTGTGTCGGGAAATTTGAACCTTTGGAGAATGACGAAGCGAGCGCTAAATTCGGCGCAAAATCACTGGCTACGGACGGCGCTACAAATAGGCGGTCTCCTTTGATATAGAACGTGTAAAAACAAACGTAAATGGCACCTGCAGCCATGATTAAAAGCGCTGTGACGATTGGAGCAATATTACGTGGTGTAGCAGCAAATATTGGGAGCTTAGTTGTTCTAGGTTGAATCTCGCCACGCTTCAAGGGGCGCGATTTGCGAACATAGTTTTTTTGCCACAGCAGGCTTCCAAGGTACGTGAAAAGGCATAACGATAATATGTTAGCTGGATAGAGCGGATGCATCTGTGTCGGCGTAAACGGATGAATCAACAAGGCCAGATAGTATGTTACTGTTGTGACTGACAATGTACCGACGACAAAGCCGGCTGGAATAAGAAACAAAAACGATGGTAACGAGGAAAGACGCTCGGAATCGAAGGAAATACCGACGAAAAGCCTGCGAATATCAGGGACAAAATAGGATATCAGCTGCATACCAAAAAATACGCAAACGGCCAAATAGAGAATTGCCGGCATTACTGGTCCTCCTTCTTGGTGGTTGTGTTCAAGAGATCACGTCCGCGAGTTATGGCTATATTTGTATCGTCGGAAATGATGTAACGTGGCCGTCCTTTGACCTCTTCGAAGATTTTGCCGACGTAGATACCCAACAGCCCAAGGCTTACCATAATGCATGCGCCGACGACTAGGACAACGAGAATTACGGTCGTAAAACCGTCGTTTGCGTTGCCGGAAAAATAGTTGAAGAGTGTTTGAATAATCAATAAAAATGATCCGAGAAAAAAGAGAGCACCAATAAGTGTAATTATGTGCAGAGGTACAGAAGAGAACGCAGTTATGGCATTCACGGAAAGCCGAACTAAGGCGCTTAAACGCCATCGCGATTGCCCTGTTTGGCGATCGGCTACTTCAAAACTAAACGTACAACGCTTGAATCCGAGCCAAGCAGAGAGCCCTCTGAAAAAGGTCTGATACTCTTTGAGAGATCTCCATTTCTCTATGACTGCCCGATCAAGAAGCTTGAAGTCCGATGCGTTTGACAAATCGTAGCCTGCGACCTTACGAAAAAGTCCGTAAAAAATCCCGGCGTTTATTCGGCTTAGTGCGGATTCGTTGCCTCGATCTGATTTAATACCTTCGACGACATCATAACCGCTTCGCCACAGCTGAACCATTTCAGGAATGTGTTTTGGTGGATGTTGCAAATCGCCATCCATCAAGATGACCGCATGGGAATCAACAACGTCCAGTCCGGCACAAATTGCGGCTTCCTTTCCGAAATTGCGGGAGAGCTTCAATCCTCGTACTTGATTCGGATAGGCGGCTGACGCCTTCGCAATAGCATCCCAAGTTCGATCCGATGATCCGTCATCGACGAGCAACATGTCGGCCTCAATATCGAGTTGCTCCAGAATCGGTAATAGAGTGCTCACCGTAATGTCGATTTGCTTGTCTTCGTTATAAAAAGGCATCAAGATGGTTAAATCCATAAAATCACCACTTTCGGCATCATTCCAAAAATAATCACTTTACATCGTAACATATGGTTATTTTAACGACACTACTCTTAGATTACATTTTATGGTCGATTCGCACAAAAGAAAGAACATGACTTTATCCAATCGGACGGACTGTGGTAATATCATTGTGTTTATTTTGACGCATCAAGCGCACGCGGAGGCGAATTATTTATGAAGATTGTTGTATTAGCCGGTGGGCTCAGCCCGGAAAGGGATGTCTCTTTGTCATCGGCGAGTTTGGTTGCCAATGCTTTGATTTCAGAAGGCCATGATGTGGCATTGATTGATGTATATGAGGGGTTGACCGATGATGACGTTCTTGAGAATTTATTTGTACGACCGAATTCAGGTCGTAAATTCGAATTTGTCGTTTCGGAAAAAGCCCCGGATCTTAACGAACTAGTACGAAGACATGATGGACGAAAGGCTTTAATAGGGCCGAAAGTCGTCGATATATGTGCAATAGCAGATGTTGTCTTTATTGGATTGCACGGTGCAATGGGTGAAAACGGCCAACTCCAAGCATTGTTGGATTGTTATGCGATTCCTTACACCGGAACAGGCTATTGCGGTAGTTTGCTCGCGATGGATAAAGACCTTTCAAAAAAATTATTACGACAAGCCGGCATTCCGACGGCGGACTGGATTATGCTCGAGCGGGATTCTGATTCGGAGTCAGACATAATCGGTAGCATTGGTTTTCCTTGTGTCATTAAGCCGATTCATTGCGGATCCAGTGTTGGCATCTCAATTGTCGATGAGCCCCAATCGCTTGCGCTTGCATTGGAAACGGCATTTCAATATGAATCGCAGGTTCTTGCAGAAAAAAAAATAGTCGGACGCGAGTTTTCGGTCGGCGTTCTGGACGGTAAGACGTTACCCGCTATTGAAATTATTCCGAAACAAGGCTTTTACGATTACAAAAACAAATATCAGCAGGGCTTGACGACAGAGATTTGTCCTGCGGAGGTTACCGTCGAGCAAGCCTGCCGATTATCCGAATACACGCTTGCGGTACATAAGGCGCTTCGCTTAGGTAGTTACGCGCGAATTGATTTTATTATGGGTCAAGATGAAGAGTTTTATTGCCTGGAAGCAAACACGCTACCCGGCATGACACCGACAAGTTTGCTCCCTCAGGAGGCAGCTGCGATGGGTATCGGATACAACGAATTATGCGGCCGAATTGTACAGACCGCTTTTCAAGAAAAGCAAAGCTAGTTCGCATATCGAGTTTGCTAAATGCGAAATAACTGAAAAGGGTGTGACGAAAATCGTTGCTTTGTCTCAATCTCCTCATATTGTCATAGTGGGCGCCGGCCCTTCGGGACTGATTGCGGCTATCGCTGCAGCGCAACGAGGAGGCACTCGCGTCACGATTCTCGAAAAGAACAGCGATGCGGGCCGAAAATTGCTTTTGACCGGTCAGGGACGCTGCAATGTTACGAACTTTTCCCCGAATCCGGATATTATTGCGCATTTTTTCGACACCGGCAAATTTCTGTATAAATCATTACATCACTTCGACGCAGAAGCGTTGCGCACATTTTTTGCTTCGCAAAATTTGCGATTGGTGGAGCAAGAACGAGGGCGTGCGTTCCCTGAAACGCAGAAAGCGAAGGATGTTTTGGCAGCGCTACTGAGTGCCGCGGTCGCTACCGGTGTAGAAATTCGGTATAATACTTCGGTCACAGATATTAAGTGTGATGAGTTCGGTCGGCTTAAAGCGATTATTACTGCGGATGGCACGGTTACAGCGGATGCTTGCATCATTGCAGTTGGCGGATGTTCTTATCCAAGAACCGGTTCAAGTGGCGACGGTTATGCGATAGCGGAGCGGCACGGGCATCGAATTGTGCCTACTTGCGCCGGACTAGCGCCGATTCATACGACAGTGGAAGACATTTTTGAACTTCAAGGGGTCAGTGTCCGAGACATTCGATTGACTTTGAAAATGGCGGGTCATAAGTCCCATACTTGCGAAGGCGATTTGCTGTTTACGCATTTTGGGATAACGGGTCCGGCTGTCCTTCGAATTTCGAGATTTTTACCGCAAGACGAGACGATGTATCCCGATTCTATACAGTTAAGTCTAGACTCTTTGCCGAAGTATGCGCATGACATTTTGGATCGGATGTGGATTTCCGATATATCCAAAGCACCGAATGCGTCACTAAAACAAACGTTGAAAAAATACTTGCCGACCGCATTTTTGCTGGCCGCCATGCGGCGATGCGCAATCAATCCCGCAACTCCGGGCCGCGAATGGACAAAGGCGCACCGTGTTAACCTATTGAATACAGTCAAGGCGTATCAAATAACGCCAATCAAACCACCGCTTTTTGAGATGGCTATGGTCACGGCCGGGGGTGTGGACACCAAGGATATTGACCCGAAAACCATGCAATCGAAAAAAATCAGGGGGCTATATTTTGCCGGAGAGGTGATTGATGTCGATGGTGATACCGGCGGCTACAATTTGCAAGCGGCTTTTTCGACTGGTCATCTGGCCGGACAAAGTGCTCACGACTACGTTATTGCGAATAGTAATCTGTGATGCAAATTGAAGATGTATCATTCTTTGGAACGGGGCTTGAAAATATTAGTTAAGAGTATGAAAGATATCGCAGGACGTTTAAGCGAATATCGCAAGTGCTGATAAGCCAGGAGGACCAATGAATAAGCCATTGTCAGAAATGTCCAATGAAGAATTGTGGCAACTATTCCCAATCATTCTTTCCGAACATCAATCTGAATGGAGCGACTGGTATCTTGAGGAGGAGCGCATGCTTAGGCGTGCTTTCGAGGCGCTGCCTGTGAAGAGGATCAGCCATGTCGGAAGCACCTCAGTCGACGGTATCGTAGCCAAGCCGATTGTGGATATCCTCGTTGAAAAGGATCCGAAGTGCGATATTGAGACTTTTCGCGTAGCGGCAGAGGCGGTCGGTTATCGGTTTATATTTTATAAGGACAAGAGAGCCGTTTTCAATAAAGGATATACTGAGGCCGGTTTTGATGATAAGGTCTTCCACCTGCACTTGAGAGACGCCGGGGATCATGATGAACTCTATTTTCGAGATTATCTGCGGGCGTTTCCGGAAGTCGCGTCTGAATACGAGGCGCTTAAGTGTTCATTGTGCGAACAATATCGAAATAACCGTGATGCCTATACCGAGAGCAAGACCGAGTTTATTCGGGAGCATACGCAGGAGGCAAAACGCTTTTTTGGATTGAAGTATGCATTGTAATCAGACGCCTAATCAATCGAAACTCTTGTGTGAGTTGGGATTTTTACAGCAAAAATAAGGGACGGCATCTTGGATGCGCGTCCCTTTTTCTTAGAAGTTATTTATCCGGTCGATTATTCTTCTGAAGTCGTCTCTTCCACGGTGCTTTCTTCTGCAACTGTTGTTTCTCCGGCAACCGTCTCGGAAGGCACGGTTTCGGTAGGCACAGTCTCGGTTGATGCACTCGGGAAAGCCGGAATATCAGCTACCGGTATCTCGGCAACAACGAATTCGGCTACATTGTCCGTAACGATATCGTCGTAGGCTCCAATTTGAGAATCATCACGACCTGTTCTAAATCTCAAGTCGGAGTAAGAAACAAAAATGTCTCCGTTCGCATCCAGCTGGACATCATTTAAGTAGATGTACATATACGAATCATAAGTGACATTTGCATCAATTTCCGGGAAGATCACCGGTACCTTAAAGATAATGGCCAAGGTATTGACGGTATCATAATAACTCATCTGAGCCTCTTTTTTGGTCAAGAGGTAAGCTGAATCGATTTGAATGTCGCCTCCAAGCTGTGCGTTATCGACATCGTAGGAGTATCCATGGATAGCTGTCAAATTCATTCCGTAATAGAAGCCTGAAGGATTTGAAGATATTTTCGCGGTGACATAATCCTGAACTTCTGCATAAATATAATCATAGAGTTCCGTCTTATCGGTAATCTGAGATGCCTCTAATATGTACTCGTATTCAGATTCGGCGACCCATTCCATCTCTGTGGTCGTGATGTTGACGAACGCGTATTCGGCGTCGTAGTCATCGTATTCCATAGTAATAATTACCGGCTCGCCCTTGGCGTAATAGTCTTTATCTGTCTCAAAATATGCATAAAACATAGTGTCGAGTGAACAGTTATAATCCAAATCCACTTCAATTAAAGGTGATATTCCGGTGAACGATACAGTGAGGTCTTCAAATGGATTATAGTCCTTTGCGACTTCAAGGCCTTCGACGGTCACATCTTCAAGATCCAGAATGACAAGTTTCAAATCTTCGGCATCATCATCATCGTAATCCACCTCATAGGTGAGAACGTCGCCATTGGAAAGATAATACGTTGAGCTCAACTCGATGGTCATATCCTCAAGAAAATCAGTAAGGTCGTCCTCTTCGTCGTCGAAAAAGTCGCCAAGATCCTCATGATCGAGCAAATCTTCGATGAGTGTTTCGTAATCGAAAACGAAAGATGCGTCGCCGTCGCCATCACGACCCTCAATAGTCAGGTCAATGTATTCGCTTAAGTCGACTTCGACCTCTTTTGCTTTCTTGGAGCACCCCGCGACACCTACAATTAAAGCAATCGAAAGTACTAAAACAACAAGTTTTTGAGCATTTTGATGAATGTAATCCTTTTTCATAACGGTTCCTTTCATATAAATAAAAATTCGTTAAGAATACTGGGTCGCACAGTAATATATCACAAAACATGTCGGTTTGCCATAAACTAATCCAAAAATCCTTAGAGAATGCTACTTGAAATTTCGCGAGTACCACATTATTTAGTTATATTTTGAATGGCATTTGTATGCTTGTTGATTATTGATATTTCCGATAATCTGAAACAAAAGCGACGACATTAATAGTGAGTCAACGATAATACGGCGACCCCATATAGGTATCGACTCAAGTTGGCTATTCGCGTTGTGGAGGAATGAGGAATAAGGTATGAAAGTGGCATGTTTTAGCGTTGCGGCTATGGACTATTTCCCAGAGCAAGAGGCGTTTTTCGCCGGGGGCAATGCGTTGAATCAAGCAATAAGATTTCGAATGCTCGATTGGGAGAGTGCATTTGTCGGCGCCATAGGTACGGATACGGCCGGGGATCGGATTGAAATGTTATTCAACCAATGGGGCGTTGATGTCTCGCATATGTATCGTCTGCGTGGGACGACGGCTTCCAATGAAATTGTCAACGATAAAGAAGGCGAACGATTCGGTGTTGAAGGTGCGTGGGATAACGGTGTTTATTATGATTTTCTTTTTTCGGAAGCAGATTGGGCGTTTGTAGATACCTTCGATGTCTGGTCGACGCATGCCAATGGGCGAAACTATGCCGAAGCACTTAAGCGAAAGAGTTCAAAGCATTTTCTGGCGGTAGATTTTTTGAATTTTGATACTTACGAATTATTGATCGCCGGTAAGGATGCGATTGATATTGCTTATTTCGGCGGCACGTCCGAACAACTTGCTGACCTGATTCGTTTGTCCAAAGATTTCAAAGGAATCATTGTTCTTACATTGGGCGCGAAAGGTAGTGTGGCCATTTGCAATGGTGAAACCATCGTGCAAGAAGCGCTACCGGTTCAGCGGGTCGTGGACACCACGGGATGCGGTGATGCGTTCCAGAGTGGTTTTAC
>DUPM01000084.1 GCA_012838315.1 Clostridiaceae bacterium | reverse complement strand
TGTCGATCCGGGCGTATCAGAATTCTTGGACGATCACGACTCAACGTTGCTATTTTCGCAGACCAAAGGCAATCCGCCGGATGTGGTGGATGATTTAAGCGATTTCAAGGACTACGTTATCACCGTGGAATATCGCGATGCCGAACCGCTCGTCGTTTTCGGGACCTTTGACAAAAACGGTCTGCCGGAGGATTTTTCGATGTGGGCGGAGGATATTCGCAGATTCATGAACTACTATGGCATGGGCGAAATCATTCATCCGCTCGTCTTTGGCAAGGCCAGACGGCGTGAAAGCGATTACATTTTCTGCAGTGTCGTTTTTCAAGATTATGGGAAATCATATTACTACCTGACAGACGACGATACGCTCGACATCGGGGACCAAGTGGTCGTGCCGGTCGGAAGCGATGGCGGAACCGCCATCGTCGAGATCGAGGACATCGGTTACTTCTCGAAAGAGGAAGTGCCTTTTCCGATTGAAAAAATCAAGTCGATCATTCGCAAGTACGACAAGCACAGTGAGGATGATTCGCAGGTGAACGACTGAGCGTATGCTTTTTCGGGCTCGCGGGGAGGGAGGTATATCCTGCCGGAGTGAGTGGGCGCGTATTTTTGCGTAGTCGCAGGGGGCCGAAGTAGATGTTTTCGTGCTGTCCGTCGAACAGATGCTCCAGATTCCACTTCCAGAATAATTTCCATTCTTAGCTCGTTACTGTACTTTGTCATTGAAAATGCACCTCCAATTTTTGAACTTTTCGTCCAATGTTTGGGGTGCACATCATTTTGCTGTTCTAGGCTGTAATTTCGAGCGCGCCGCGCCTCCGCAGAGGCAGAGATACAGCCTTGATTCGAAGTTTTGCCGTTCTAGGCTGTAATTTCGAGCGCGCCCCCGCCCGCACCCGAGCACAACAACCGCTCCACCCGCCGGCTACAGCGGAAGCATATGCTCTATCGGAATTCTGATGCGAAATAAATCTCAATCTACAGCGGAAGCGGCAGTATTATCTCGATTCGAAACATATAGAGTTCGGCCTCTGCCGGTTCACAGGAGATTTGCGTCTCGCCGTTGTAGCGTGCGACGGCTTCTTTGATATTGAGCAGTCCGAAGCCGTGGTTCATTTTGTCTTTTTTTGAGGTGGCGATGACGTTGTTATCGGCTATCGATAATTTGTGGCTGTAGTTGTTTTCGGTTATGACAAAGAAGTGGTCGGTTTTCGAGAATTTGAGCCGGATTTCGCGTTTGTCTGATGGCATGCATCGCGCTGATTCGATGGCGTTATCGAGGATGTTTCCGATGATTGCGCAGGTGTCTGTTGCGTTCATGCCGGCATAGCTGAATTGACCTTCGATTGTTAGTGGGCATCCTGCGGCCGCGGCCTGATTTGTTTTGTCGAAAATGATGATATCGGCAATGGAGTTGCCGTTGCGAATACCCGTGTCCGAGGATTGGACGGAGGCGTTGATTTCTTCTAAATAGGCTTTCATTTGGGGATAATCTTGGTTTTCGAGCAGGAGGGTCAATACAGTGAGGTTGTTTCTCATGTCGTGTCGGATTTTTCGGATTTCGGTATTGGATTGGTCGACGGCCTCATAGTATTGTGCTTGGGCTTTGAGATAGTTTGCGTTGGCGTCGAGCATTTCTTTGTAATAGGTGTTTTCGGATTTTTGGGCAAAAATGAAAAAGGCGACGATTAGTGCGACAAAATACAATAGGATGTCAAGGGATATGTAAAACGGCTCGTTGGCGGCTATGTCGAGCGAGAGGGTAACCGGTGAGGTGGTGATGACCTCGATTTCACTCAGGATGACCTCATCGAAAATGAAAAGTAGTGTGCCCAGCAAGACGACGGTTCCGAGCCGAATGGGATGGTTGACCTGCTTTTTCGAGATTCGAGCTAGAAACCACACGAATGTCAGTACGAGCGCACTGGCCGTTATGTGAATGAGCGTTGATAGGGTGACGTCGTTCAGCTGCGCTTCCAGATAATTGGGAAGGTATGTGAATCGCGCGCTGATTTCGGCGACGATCCCAATCGCGACCCACGATACGATGGCTCGTTTCCAGCCCCGTCCTTCGGTTCGGATGATGAGAACAATCCAGCTGATGAGGAAGAAAATGGGGAGGATGAAATCGGAATGAATGGCTTTTATGTTCTCGTTACGTGGCGTTGCCCATAGGGGTGCGGCGGTCATGATTCCGGCACAGATTAGTGATAGCGCGGAGATGATTATGATGGTCCACTTTATTTTCCGCACCTTCCAATGGAGGACGCTATTGACAAACAGAATCGAGGAGACGGATAACGCAAGCGCATTCGCAAGGTGTACGATAAAGGCGAGTAGCAATTCAATTCGGTCACTCACATGATTACCTACCGTTCTGTTTGAGGTATTCGAACATTTTGGTCCTAAAACCCAAAGCGGCGCTTCGGGATACGGGTATAATTTGTCCGTTGCTCGTGTGTATTTCGGTGCTCGAAAACTTCGTGATATGCTTCATATTTACGATGTAGCATCGGTGTACCTTATAAAAATCACAGTCGGCCTCGCTTAGTATCCTCTGTGCCTCGGAAAGCTTCATCCGGACGTTAATAGGCTGCTGCTCTGTCACGAACCGCACCTCGTTGTTGGCGGATTCGACATATAGAATGGTGCTGACGGGTACGATGATGTCTCTACTTTCAACATGCAATGTGATGTTGATACCCTTATAGATATGCTTTTCTAAATCCGTCAGGGTTTCTTTGAGTTTCTGTCGGTCGATGGGCTTGGCCAGGAAGCGAAAAGCGGAGACCTCGTAGCCTTGTATCGCCATTTCGGTGTGGCTGGTGAGAAAGACAATGGGGACGGTCTTGGATATTTGACGGATTTCGGCGGCGGCCTGCATCCCGTCGATGTCCTTCATTTCGATATCCAAGAAGACGGCGTCGTATTCGAGGCCCAGCGCCATGGCGCGCAAGATTTCGTTCCCGTCGGAGTAGAGAAAGCATTGGACCGCGTTTCTACCGAAAAGACTTGTGATCTCGGAAGATATAAGGTTGCGGAACAGTTCTTGATCATCGACGACTGCGATTCGCATATGCGCTGCGTATCCTCCTCTAGCTTCTCAAGTCATTATAACAAAAGCATTAGCCGATTGCTTTGCCATTCTCCAGTCGAACGATTCGCGTCCCGTAGGCTGCACACGCGTTCGAGTGCGTCACTTGAAGGATGGTGATGCCGCGTTGTTCGTTGACTTTTTTAAATAATGACATGATCTCTTTGGTTGACTTCGAATCTAAATTTCCGGTGGGCTCGTCGGCTAAGATGATTTCGGGGTTGCCGAGCATGGCTCGCGCAATGGCGACGCGCTGCTGTTGTCCGCCGGATAGTGTGGAAGGCATGGCCTTGCGTTTTTGCGTTAGTCCGGTGGTGGCTAAGATTTCGTCCAGGTCTTTTTTGAGCGATGCCTTGCTCTTGCCTTTCACTGTCAGCGGGAGGAGGATGTTGTCTTCGACGTTCAAGTTCTGAACGAGGTTGTAGAATTGGAAGATGAAGCCCATTTTTTTGAGGCGGATGTCCGTGAGTGTCCGATCTTTCATCGCGGACTTGGAGATGTTTTCTCCGCAAACGTGAATGGCACCGTCAAAGTCGCGGTCGAGCCCACCGATTAAGTAGAGAAGCGTGGACTTGCCGCTGCCGGAGGCGCCCATCAGTGAGACGAACTCGCCTTCCTGGACGGCCATGCAGCAATCGTCAAGGACCTTGTTGGTTGCTTCATTCTTGCCGAATACTTTGCTGACATTATTTGTTTCGATGACGTTTTTCATTGTGTTTCTCCTTGTAAATTTTGTTCATGGTCCGGTTTTATCGGACCGACTGATTTGGTTGATAGATCTTTGTTGGCGCTTCTTCCGCGCCTTGCCGCTACTCGTATTTGAGTTGTTCGGATAGCTTCATTTTCTTCAGTGCCCTGATGGGGAATCGGGATGTCAGGATAAATACGATCCATAACGCGATGACAAAGACGATGTATGCCGTGATGCTTGTTGTGACTTCAACACTGCCCGCAATGGCACTCAATGCACCGAATATGGGCTTGATCATCAAAAGACCCATCGGTATCGCGGCAAGCAGTGCGATGCCGGACGAGAAGAAGCTTTCCAATACAAACATCCGGGCGAGTTGTTTTCGAGACATCGATGTGGAAAGAAGTATGGCACACTCTCTTTTTCGACCTTCGAACCCGATCAGCAAGTTGCTGACAGAACCAATAAAGGTCAGTGAGATACCCAGCGTGATTGTAAAGTAAATGATTGACATAATGCCGGCGCTGTTAGAACTTGATTCTGCATCAAATTCTTCCGCGGTATAGCTTGATGAGTAGGCGCCTTTGGCGTACTTTTCGATCATTCGATCGACTTCAACCGGGTTGTCCGTGCTGACGAAGATCATGCCCGGGTAGTCGCCGTAGATATTTTTCACTACATTTTCACTGAGGACGACGGCGTTTCCGGTCGCATCATAAGTGCTGGTGTTACATAAATGAACGACGGTCAATGTTTTTTCGATGGGGTAGTAGCTTTCTTTTTGAAAAGTGATTGTCACTTGATCACCGATGCGAATGCCGTGCTTTTGCGCCAAAATCGAGCTGATCGATACTTCGTTTTCGGATAAGACCGGTACATCCGGAACACCTGTAAACCAATTGTAGCCGTTAGCGTCGATAGATAAGACCGATATGTCTTTGGCATCCGCTCCGTTGATTGTTAAGTGGTCCATCGTGTTGTATATGTATTCCACGTCTTGGACGTCATCTAGGGCCTCAATGAAATGGAAGTGAGCTGTTTTTTGCGAGGCATTAGTCGCAACGTAGACCTCGCTCGAAAAGTATCGAGCATCGACCATGCCGGAAAGAGAGGTTGCGACGGTGTAGACGACAATCGACAGCGCGACGGCGGTCGTGATTAGGATTGAGCTGCCGACGGTGCTTTTCTTGGTGTGAACTTCGGTAATTGCAAGTTTTGCGATGGGTTGGTTCGCCTTATCGAAAAGGCGATAGAAAACCTTTGATGCTAAGCGCAATACATGTGGGAATAGAAGAGATAGAGCAATGGTCATGAGTGCAAACCGGATAATTCCGGTCCAGAACCCGGTCGGCATGAACGCCAAGACCACGGCAGCGGCGGTGAAGACAATGCCGACTACGGTCGTGATGCGGTTCACTTTGTACGCCGTATCCTTGTTCGAAAAGATGATATCGCGGATTGGCGTTTTTATCGCCTTGATGACTTCCTTAATCGGACAGACGCACTCAATCAAAATGGCGCTTAGGATAATCGTCACGATGAGGACAGGGCTGATCCGCCCGAGTTTAAATGCGATGGCGATGGCTTCGCCGTTCGTGTCTTGCACTCGAATCATCGAATTGAGTACTACGGAGCGAAGAAATGCGTAGGCAAAGCATCCGAGAGAAGACCCAATGAGGCCGTAGAACGCATTTTCGAGAAGCAGAATCAATGTCGTCAGTCGAGTCGAAAGCCCCAGACTTCTGAACGTCCCGACCACTGACATGCGCTCGGTAATAATTCGCTCGGATATGGAGATCGTGACAAAGATAACCATGAGGACACATATGGCAAACAATACAAAGAAGAGCTTCGTCATTTGATCGATGAACTGACCCATTTCTTCATTCTCGAAAAGGGACTCAGTGGTAAGATCCGGATATTGCAATTTAATATAGGAAATCGCAGCTGACACCTCTTTGTCATTTGCCGTGTCGATTGCAACCTGACTGAGCTTCATATCGGACACAAGCAAGGATATTCCCTCAACACTCAAAACCGCAGTGTTATAAGCCGTCAGACCTTTTCCGTGCGAATCGACGACCTCAACAATCGTGAACTCGTGGGGGCTCTTTTTATCGTCGTGCAAGACGAGAGTGTCCCCTTCAGAATAACCGTACTTTTCAGCGAAATCATGCGAGAGAACGACTTCGTTTTCCGAAAGACTCCGGTCAAACGGAATCATGCCCATCTCGGCGGCATCCGAGGTATTCAAGCCCATTAGGCTCAGGGTGTCCTGCTCAACGTAGGTGTACTGGCCTTCGAGATCGTGAATAAAACGATTTGTCGTCATATATATGGCCACTCGGTTGCCTTCCGGCAATCCGGGATCCGTGAGCAAACCTTCATCTATATCGCTCCCGGAGACAAGGATATCCATTGACCCCAGATACTGGCCGTAAAGATTTCGTAACATGCCCTCGAGTGCGCTCGACATATCAAAAGAAAGAAGCGCGGACAATGAGCAGATCATCACGCAGAAGACGACCAGAATGGTTCTCAAGGGCTTTTTGAATATATTTTTGAGTGTGTGTTTGAGTACTATTTTCATAAATTTTCCTTTCCCTGACTATTTCCAGCGGCTGATTCGGTCTTCGGTAGAGACGTACATGCCGTCATCTTCCTCCGCCCGGAACTTATTTCCAGCGGCTGATTCTCTCATCCGGAGAGACATACATGCCGTCCCCTTCATTGAGGTCGTAAATGTCGTAGAACGCATCCGTCGTTGCCAAGATGGCATTGACTCGAATCGTGGCCGGACTGTGCTCGTCTTCGGACAGCTGATCGATAACGTTCGTGTTCAAAGTCAGTTCGCACCAGATCCTGGCATAGTTCTCGAAAAGCAGAATATATTCATCGTCGGTCGAGGCAATATTCGTAATGCATTCCATGCTGCCCAGATCGGCATAATTTTCGCCGAGCGTCAGCTCGCCATCGACACGGTATACATCAAAAACGGTGAACGAATTCTCAAAATAATCCACAGCAACTTCGTTTCTGGATTCCAAAGCCGCCATGTCCTCTGCAGAAAGCCACAGTGGGTTATAAACACCGTTAGCGTCATATTTGATCATGCTGGAGTCAAACGCATGACCAACCTCGTGCGCCACGACCGCGCCCAAACCGCCGAGATTGGTAAAGTAATCCGCATTGGCGTCAAAGAATGGTGCACCCATAATCGCGACGGTAATTGTGACCGTATTGTCGTAACCGTAGCAAGCATTGACCAGGTGCATCTGCCTGCCGAGCGCCAACCGGTTTCTCGGTTGCCCAATATTCTCAATCGATTTCGCATGCTCCCTCATAGCAACATTTCGTTGCGTCTCGAAAACATTCGCACCGAAAACATCATTCAAACTCGGATCATCCTTCATCTGCTCCAGACAAAAACCCCCATCAACAAAACGAATATTGTCGAGTTTTTCCAAGAGAAGCACGCGGGTCTCCTGTGAGAGCCAATCCGAATCAGTAATCAGTTCGCGATAGCTCTCTCGAATGTCTTCGCACATGCGCGAAAACTGCTGATCCATATCATCCGTGTAGTACGCCTTGACATACAAATCGCTTAGGACGAGCGGAAAGATCTGATGGATATATCCAATAGCCTGCAAATCGATACTCTCTTGACTTGTCGGAAAATATTCTTCATAAATGCTATGTTCAGATGTGATATATTCGCCGTACTGAGCCAAAAAATCGTAAGCCACAAGGGCCTTCAACTCTTCCAAGTTGCTCTCGTCGAACAATGCATCAATGGCCGTGAGCTGACCTTTATCCATAATCAGCCAACCACCATAAGGATTATCGTGGATGCCGGCCATTAACTCGAAATCTATAACGCTGAGATGCGACAGGGCCGCGTCGATTTCTGCACTGCTCATAAATGAAGTATATGAAAACGGGTCGGCAGCATTCGCGATGTCGAAATTCGTCGCCCAAGCAACGTCGATAATCATCAACATGAGATTATGTGCGACCCCCTCGGCCGCCTCGTACGAATATCCCATCACACGGAGCGTGTCGATAATGCGTTTCTCGTACTGCTCCGCCAAATAGGTATTCTCATCCACCTCTTCAAGAGGCACACCGCACAAATCCGTCGCCTGCATCCAGGCGATACCGTACTCATCCGGATTAAAATAATCCATGGTGACCGTAAGATTACTGAGCGTCACACATCCAAAATCCGTCCTCAATTCTTCAGCCATCGACATGAGCTCATCGAGCGACTGCACATTGTTGATCTTATCCAGCTCGGCCTCAACCGCATGACAAGCATTAATTATTGCCGCCTCATCGGCTTGAAAATCGAGATACTGAAGATAGGCGTCGCGAGCAATTTGCTCACACGATCCATCCGGAAAAACTTCGGAGCTGCTTACAATCCGCGTCATCGAATCAAGCAATTGTTGCTCAGTATCAATATTTGAAAATGAACCGGCCTGCGTTTGCCCGTATTCCAGCGTAGTACCTTGAAGCGTCTCAAGATTGACGTACCCGTAGAAATCATCTTGGGCTCTGATCGACGAGATGGGAGGAACGCTTGGTGAAGTCGTCTCGGTCGTTTTGGGTGTCGTGACAGAACATCCCGTAAACAAAAGAGAAATGACAATGAAGAAAACAGCAATTTTTATAAAATGCATTTCAATAATTCCTTTCATCTATATAAACTGGCTTTCGCAATTGTTTTATCATGCGAACGCATCGAAAAAACACACAGAGGGGTGAGTTGCAGAAGAAGAGTGGTGAACTGCAAAATTGGGTTCGAGCAGGCGGGTTGTTGAGGAGGCGAAACGTTCGGGGGAGCGATGTGGTCGTGCGAGATAATTAGGAATAGCGAGAAAGTGCCCAATCTGTGAGACCCCACAGCAGTTCCGGAAAGAGTGCGTAAAACATAGAAATAAGAAATTGGGAAAGAAGCAACGCAACCATTGCGGATATATTCTGGGATACTCACTTTTCCGACATATCCGCCTGCGCCCGACAACTTCAGATCTTAGCTATTTCGTGAGGCAATGCAATTTATTCGCGATTCTTGCATAAATAGACAACGCTTATGCATGCAATAATAGGCATTACCGCCAAAACAAACGATTCCCCGAAATTTGGCGGTAACCGAAGCACCTCATGGCTTCGTCTCGCCTTGCGAAAGTCGCAGATTAAGTGCTCGACGACATGATGGAACCGTTACATCCTTGTAATGGTATAAATTCAAAAAAGAGATGAGCCACATCTCAGACCCTATACCAGTATAATGTTTGTTACTACACAAAGAAATATACAGGAGTAAAGAGATGTGGCTCAGGTCAATCTTCCGTTATTGTTCACCTTCCGTCTAGATGAACAAATAATGGACCCTCTTTCACAGAAATAAACAAAGAGCCTTATAAAGATACCCTTGAATGAAGAAGACATAGTCCTCATACTGTAAGTGTATCGCTACGCGAAAGGAGAATTGCATATGGATAATTCAAATTTGAATTTC
>DUPM01000083.1 GCA_012838315.1 Clostridiaceae bacterium | reverse complement strand
TATTTTTCTTCATTATGAGCCGGCACGATCACCGAGACATGGATATCATCATTCATTCCGGCACACTCTTTTCCGGCGGCGTACAATCGTGTTCATATTCTCTCACTCCATACTTATCCACAATAATATTTTCATGCCAATTGTTTTGAAATCCAAATTACCGGTCTATCCTCACTATCTCTTTGTATGGATTGGGGTTCCCCATGATTAAGTCGTAAAGCTTCATCATTCCCTCTTTCAAAAAATTCTCAATAAAACGATTGATAACGGGTTGCGTATTTTATGCTCAATGCATTCGAAAAAATATTTCTCATGAGAGATTCGTATGATCAAACTTTAAACATCCTCGTTATTCATTAATCGAACGAAAAACTCTGCTATAACCGGGTCAAACTGCGTTCCCGCACCGTTAACAATAACATCAAGAGCAGCCATTTTTCGATCCTTCAAGGAATTATTGCCCCTGTTCAGCACGCGGTCGTAGGTTTCTACTACAGAAATAATTCGCGACAACAGAGGAATTTGCTCGCCCTTCACGCCCCGTGGATATCCTTTGCCATCCCATCTTTCATGGTGGCCGTACACATATTCTGCCAAATCAAGCGTGTCGTCAAAGAGGCTTAAAATCCGATATCCCACCGCTGAATGTTGCTGCATTTTCTCAAACTCTTCATCCGATAATCTATCCTTAGTCAGTATGTCTTCATCGAGTACGATTTTGCCAATGTCATGCAAGTAACCTGCACGCTTCAGCTTGTCGATATCTGTCTCAGGGAGATGTAGCGCAGTTCCTACATCAGAGCATAACTCGCTAACAAAAGTCGAGTGGTAGATATTGTTAATGTTTATTTGTTTAGCGAGGAACTCAAATGCCGCTTCTTCATCCATCGATCTGCTGAGCTGATTGTCTTCTGATATCTTTGCTGGTTTGAAGACGTCCTTTCAATTGGCAATTACTCGGCATAATTTTACTCTATGAAAAACTTTCCAAGGCTAGAACTTCTCAGTCCCCTAAATGAATCGAGTGTTTACATGACGAATTAGTTCCGGTGGTCCAGAATGTCTGGTGCGCCTTCAGCATCTCTTCATTTTCGATAGGTCCGTGAATAATAATGCCGGAATCATCTGCCTCGGCAATCTTCTTAGCAGGCATAAACTTTCCCCACCCGCGTATGGCTTCTACTTGCTCTTGAGAGATGAAGTAGGATACCTCTGGTATACCGGACCATATGCAGGCACCGATGCACATTGGACACGGTTCATTCGACGAGATGAGATGCGCTCGGGTCAAAATCTCTGCACCATGCTTTTGTATAGCTGACTGAATGGCAGACATTTCGGCATGCTCCAACGGATTTCCCGACGATCGCGATGTGTTATGTACCAATGAGATGACTTCGCCATCCGCAACGATGACAGCCGCAAAAGGGGGATTTCCGGTCGCAATTGCGTTTTGCTGAAGTGTAATAATCTATGACCTGATGTCGTTGGATACCATGTTATAACATCTCCTTCAAGAATTCGTTATTTTGACGTCCTTCGTCTTTGTTTTCTTAGTATCATGAACGAGGATATCTTGTGCTGTTCATCCTCGCACTGAACGACGAGATTTTTCGCGCTGTTGGGACAAAAACCTCTATGTGCCATCTCAGTCGCAGTACAGAGCCTTGTCCGTCACGCCATAACAACAGCTGTATTTATTTCATTATATACGTCTAGTTATCTTTCGACATCATTTACTTGAAATCAATCTGTTTCGTACGTATCCGTGCCCATGCAGTCCCAACTCCATATCAAATGGATAGGCTCCTGCGTCAACGTTGTATTTCTCGCTTCACACCCATTTTTGACAAACAATAATGAAGAGGTGCATAATTCATACAATCATACTTTTCGTACTTAACGCACTTATATCCTGTTGGAGGTGTTCTTCATGGTTAAGCCAAAAGGCAAATACGCATGGTCTGTTAAAGTCGGCGAGAAGGGTCAGATTGTCATTCCCAAAGAGGCCCGCGATGTATTCGGTATCTCACCCGGTGACACGTTGATCTTGCTGGGAGATGACAAGAGAGGCTTGGCTATCCCCACCAAGAACTCCTTGTTTTCATTTACTACGAGAATTTTCGGAGATACAGAGATCGAGGAGGGTGACGAATGAGTGCGATTACCACCACGAATCTAACCAAAAAATTCGGGGAATTAACCGCGGTAGACGGCCTGAACTTGAATATTGAGGAAGGCGAATTGTTTTCTCTTTTGGGCATGAACGGCGCTGGAAAAACAACCACCATTAAGATGCTCTCATGCCTTATAAGACCGACTAGTGGCGATGCGGTTTTACTGGGTGACAGCATTATGGACAGTCCAAATGCAATTAAGAAAAAGACCAATGTGTCTCCTCAAGAAACGGCGGTTGCGCCGAACTTGACCGTTCTCGAGAACTTGCAACTGATCGCAGGAATTTACGGACAGAGCGCCGAAGCGTCAATACAAAGCGCAAAAGAGATGTCTCTGCGTTTCGGCTTGGATGATGTGCTGAAGAAAAAAGCCAAGACATTATCCGGCGGTATGCAGCGACGCCTTTCGATCGCGATGGCGCTGATATCCGATCCTCAGATTCTATTTCTTGATGAACCGACGCTGGGACTGGATGTGCTTGCACGGCGCGAATTGTGGTCATCGATTAAGCAACTTAAAAATCATGTCACAGTCATCCTCACATCTCATTACCTAGAAGAGGTCGAGGCCCTGTCAGACCGTATTGGCGTGATGACAAAAGGCCGCCTAGTGGCGGTTGGTACATCAGCCGAGTTGATCGTACAAACGGGCACAACAAATCTCGAAGACGCATTTGTCGCCCTCGCCGGAGGTGCATTATGAAGATTATTCTATTCGCAAAGCGAAATACAAAGGAGATTCTTCGCGACCCCACCAATCTTTTCTTTGGGCTCGGGTTTCCTCTTGTTTTACTGTTCTTGTTTTCCATTATCAATGCCGCAATTCCTGCCGAAGCCAATAACCCCATGTTTACAATCGAGAACAACGCACCGGGCGTTGCCACCTTCGGCACCGCATTTTTCGCACTTTTTTCCGGGATGCTTTTGGCAAAAGACAGGACAACGTCTTTTCTAATGCGGCTTTTCACCTCACCCATGACCGCGCTGGATTTCATTTTCGGATACACCTTGCCGCTGATTGTGATGGCCGCCGCTCAGGGATGTATCACATTTCTGGCAGCTGCTTTCCTCGGCTTGCCTTTATCTGTCAACACACTCGCCGCCATTTTGACACTGCTCCCTATTGCCACTTTTTTTGTTGGACTGGGATTACTATGCGGAAGTTTTCTAAACGAAAAAGCAGTCGGCGGAATCTGTGGCGCTCTCCTAACTAATTTAGCGGGCTGGTTTTCCGGGGTCTGGATTCCGCTCGACCTCATCGGCGGCGTATTCAAGCGAATTGCGGAATTATTGCCCTTTTATCACAGTGTGGAAGCGGCAAGAGGAGCGATCAGCGGAAACTTCAACGAAGTACTACCCCACCTCGCTGTGGTGTTGGGATATGCGGTGGTCTTTTTCGGGCTT
>DUPM01000008.1 GCA_012838315.1 Clostridiaceae bacterium | reverse complement strand
TAACTCTGGGACACCAGTGTCGTGAGCTGAACACCTTCGTGGCCGCTGAGTGCTCGAACGAGCTCAACACCGACATATCCTGTTGCGCCTACAATTCCGATCTTTGCCTTATTCATGTGCGTCTCCCCCTTTGGAAAATACATAATTAATTGTTCAGAACACGAATATACAATTATAATTTACCATTAAAACGAATTAGGTCCCTATGCATTTCAGAGAATTAATATTTATACAGAATACTGAATAAATACATAATTTTCAAGATAATGTCGAAGATTTCGATTTTTTTGTGCATAATAACTAAAAACAAATTGGCGAGATGCGGTTGATTCGTTGAATTGCTCAAATGGACTGGTAATAGCACCAAAAATAATCGGAAAATTTTGGTTAATCTAGCATCTAGTAGATTCGTTCGCTGGGTGATATAGTGGTCATATACAAAAAAAGAGTGTCGTCGCCCTGCGGCGACATATTTTCGGAGGTAACCTAATGGCCAGTTTATCACTTCAACATGTTTATAAGAAGTACGACGGTGGCGTCGTCGCTGTCAGCGACTTTAATCTCGAAATCGCAGACAAGGAATTTGTCATTCTCGTCGGACCTTCCGGTTGCGGTAAGTCCACAACACTTCGTATGATCGCCGGTCTTGAAGATATCACTGAAGGTGAGATTTTCATCGACAATCGTATGGTTAATGACGTTCTTCCTAAGGACCGCGATATCGCGATGGTTTTCCAGAACTATGCTCTTTATCCGCACATGACCGTGTTCGAGAACATGGCTTTCGGACTGAAGATCAGAAAAACGCCTAAGGATGAGATCAAGAGACGTGTTTCCGAAGCTGCTAAGATTCTTGAAATCGAGCACCTGCTCCAACGTAAGCCGAAGGCTCTCTCCGGTGGACAAAGACAGCGTGTTGCTCTCGGACGTGCAATTGTTCGTGACCCGAAGGTCTTCTTGATGGATGAGCCGCTGTCAAACCTTGACGCAAAGCTTCGTGTTCAGATGCGTGTTGAGATTACTAAGCTTCACCAAAGACTGCAGACCACGATCATCTACGTTACTCACGACCAGACAGAGGCCATGACCATGGGTACTCGTATTGTTGTTATGAAGGATGGCTTCATTCAGCAGGTTGACGCACCCAGTGAGCTTTACGCCAATCCTGTTAATACATTCGTTGCCGGCTTTATCGGAATGCCTCCGATGAACTTCATCAACGCTGTAGTCGCTGTTGAGGGTGATGATGTATATATCAATTTTGAGAATTTCACCATCAAGCTTCCCGAGCGTTATGCCGTTCCTGAAGTTATTGAGCAAGATGGCAAAGAGGTTATCTTCGGTGTTCGCCCTGAGGCAATCACAGACGAGACCACCTATGTCAGCCAGCACCCGGAATCTGCTTTCTCGGCAGATGTCGATGTTGTTGAAATGCTCGGTGCAGAGACATACCTCTACGTTACAGTTAATGGCGCACTGCCTTTGACCGCCAGAGTTGACCCGACGACATCACAGTCTCGTGTTGGCGAAGTTGTCGATCTTGCTATCGATGCGAACCGCGTTCACATCTTTGACAAGGATACAGAGCAGAGCATTATTTCTTAACTATTGTAATACCAGAGCCAATCACAAGAGAGCAGACCTCGATGAGTCGAGAGTCTGCTTTCTTGACGTTAGGGATTCTATTGCAAGTTTAATGGATTACGTTTAAGATTGATTGCGTATGGATTGCTGACATACGGTTCGATTGAACCATCGCACAGATTTGAAAAGAGGTGTACTAATGGAAGAGATCAAACGCTGCATGCTCGACATCAAGCACATTATGGATCACACAGTGGGTGTCATTGATGCCAACGGCATAATTATTGCAAGTACAGATTCTGCCCTTGAGGGATCTGAAGATTTATCCATACGAGCGGTTCAGAAATCGCAGGACACCGTCTCGTCTAATTCGGTGCGGACTTACTTGAATTATTACACCGGAGATAAACTTCAATTTACGTTGTTTATTCAGTTGCTTGAACCCTGTGCCAAGATTTACATAGAGTTGGTAGCGCAGTGCTTAAAGGTGGCGCTTAAGGATCGTGATACAGATAATGAGCGCGCCGCTTTCCTTAAGAATATTCTTTTGGAAAACGAACTTCCCGGCGATATTCCGCTTAAGGCTCGTGAGTTTAAAATGCCTTATAGCATGGACCGCGTTGTTTTTCTCGTCCGCGTGCCGCGCAGTGAAAGTTCTGAAAGCCTTTATATTTTACAGAATATGTTTCCGGAGTCAGAGACACAGCACACATTCGCCATGGACGAAGAGACAATCGTTATGGTCATGAAAGTTGAAGACGAGTACTCTGAGTTTGTCGAAGCGAAAAGCAAGACAATTATGGATAATCTCAATGCTGAGTCGATGACTCGGGTAAAGATCGGCATCGGCATGCCGGCAACCAAGCTCAGAGATATCGCTAAGTCATATCGTGACGCGATGCTGGCTCTGCGTGTGGGAGGTATTTTTGAAAAGGATAAGTATGTCATGAGATATGACAAGCTCGGACTGGGAAGATTGATATATCAACTTCCCCCGACGCTTTGTAATATGTTCTTGAGTGAGGTTTTTGCAGATGGTGCTTATGAGCTTCTCGACCAGGAGACGATACACACCATATCCAAGTTCTTCGAAAACAACTTGAATGGCAGCGAGACTTCACGCAAGCTTTTTGTCCACAGAAACACACTGGTATATCGTCTCGATAAGGTGCAGAAGATTACAGGGCTTGACTTGCGTAGCTTCGACGATGCTGTTCTTTTCAAGTTGGCTGCGATGGTTCGTACTTATCTTGAAAAACAAGACAACAGTGTTAGTTCGACGAATACGGTTTGGTAGATTAAGGAGTCGCTTTTGATAAGATTTGAAGAAGTATATAAGACTTATAAGACGGGAAGTGATGCTCTCCGAGGCGTCAGTTTCAAAATTGAAGACGGAGATTTCGTATTTATCATCGGTAAAAGTGGTTCCGGGAAATCAACTATCATGAAGTTGATCACTCGTGAGGAGCGTCCAACCAAGGGTTATATTTTGGTTGATCGTTTTCCGATATCGAAGATGCACAATGCTTTGGTTCCGGTTCTTCGCCGCCAAATCGGCATGATTTTCCAAGACTTCCGATTGATCGAGAGTAAGACGGTTTTTGAAAACGTGGCTTTTGCCGGTGAAATTGTCGGGATGCCTCCCAAGAAATTGGCGCAAATGGTTGGCATTGTTTTGAGTATTGTCGGACTCTCTCATAAGACGAACGCCATGCCGCTGGAGTTGTCCGGTGGGGAGCAGCAACGCATAGCGATTGCACGTGCTATGATTAACGATCCGAAACTCATTGTTGCGGATGAACCAACGGGGAATCTTGATCCTCAGACCAGTGAGTCCATTATGGCGCTTCTTGAACAAATTAATCGTAACGGAACCACCGTAATTGTTTGCACGCACGACAGTAATCTGGTCGACCGCATGAGAAAGCGTGTCATTGAGGTTGACAACGGCATCGTTGTTCGTGATGAATGTGCCAGTGGGTATTGTGCGACACCGCCGCCGGTAGATAAAGTGAGTTTGTTCCAGGCTGTTGAAATGCCCTTATTCCCGAATGACGAGGAAGAGACTCCGGCGGTCAAGGTGGAGGATATTTGATGAAGTTTAGAGCACTATTGACATCGACCCGAGAAGGCATACAAGGTATTATCAGACATCCGCTGGTCACGCTTGCTTCTTACACGACCATACTTTTAATGTTGCTGCTAATGTCTGTGTTTTTACTATTTTCTGCAAATGCCAGATACATCACGAAGCGCGTTTCGCAACAACCGCCGGTTGAAGTGTACATGAAGCTTGAAAGCACCCAGGCAGAACGCGACGTTGTGGTGTCGTTTTTGGAGCAAAATACGCAGTGGGTGATGGAATACGAACAACGTAGTCCGGAGCAGAATTATCTTTGGTTTAGAGAAAATTTGGGAGACAGTGCATCCATTTTGGATAATTTTGACTATATGACCTACTTACCATATACATTTCATATTAGACTCGTTGATCCAACTTTTGCGGATGAGGTGGACATGCATATGCGTGCGACACCCGGAGTCAATAAAGTACTGATGGAGAGCCGAGTTATGGATTTTTTAACCATGGCAGGGCGCTGGGTCAATATCGGTACTTTTGCTTCGTTTTCGGTTTTGTTGCTGATTGCAATGTTTATCATTTCGAACATGGTTCGCATCTCGGTATATTCACGAGCAACGGAGATTTCCATTATGAAATTTGTCGGAGCGACCAGCGGTTATATTCGCCTCCCGTACATCATTGAAGGCTTGTTTGTCGGTATGGCCAGTGCCGTAAGCGCTTGGGCGATTTCGTATTTTACGTATGTGCGCATATTTGATATGATGATGACGAATGTGACGACTACGAGTTTTTATGCGTTGTTGCCTATTCAATCATTATCTAAGTGGGTGATGATTATGTGTCTATTGACCGGAATGCTCATCGGCGGATTCGGAAGCGCGGTTTCGGTCCGTAAATACATTAAAGTTTAATCCAGTGAGGAATACGCCTATGCATAAGCGATCTCATCAATACAATATTATGAAAAATCGAGTCGTAAGAGTAACGGGAATGGCCTTGTCATTGGTGTTGGTTCTCGGTATGCTTCTTCATTTTCAACACCCTCTGTCTGCGATGCAGTTGTCTATGCAGTACGCTTACGCGTCGCCGAGTGAATTAGAGGACGCCAAGGATGAGAAAGACAAAGTTGAAGATGAACTTCAGAAGGCTGAAGATAATGTTGCAGCACTGTCCTCCGAAGTCGGAACGCTATCGGGAGATCTTGAAGTGCTTGAGGGATTAAGTGCCGAGCAAAAGGCGCAGTATCTTGAAATTTCGCAAGAACTCGCAGCGGCTTTGATTGCAAAAAAAGAAGCGCTCAACCTATATATCGACAGCCAAAATACACTTGCGCAAAAGACAACTGAATACTCAGAGCGAATCAGTGTCATGTTTGAACTTCAAAATAAATCCACACTCGAGGTACTCCTTGAATCCGACAGTCTTGCCGGTTTTTTCGTTAATCTTGAACTCATCGAGTTGATTGGTGATTCAGACAAGCAAATCATGGAAGGCATGAAGGCGGCCATGGATGATGCTTCACTTAAGAGCGAGTACGCACTTCAGGAGGCTGAAGATATGCAAGTCATCGCAGACCAAAAGGAAGCGGAGCTCAAGGAATTAGAGGCCAGAATCGGAGAGACGACCGCAGTCCTCGAGCGTAAACAGTCGGAGCTATCCGAGTGGGAGAAGAAAGAAGAAGAACTTGAGGCTGAGAGCGAGCGTCTTGAAGGTGAAATTGCCGAACTACAGAGGAGACTTTATGAGACTAAGCCGGGAAATTCCGGCGGAACGGCGCCGCCTCAGGGTTCGATGACTTGGCCGTATCCCGGTGATTACACGATCTATTCCTCGTTTGGCATGCGTCTTCACCCGATACAAAGGGACAAGGATGGAAACAGGGTTTATAAAATGCACAACGGTGTGGATCTCGGTGGGTCATACGGTAATCCCATAGTCGCCGCATCTTCCGGAACTGTTATTAAAGCGGACGCGCCAGTTCGCGGACAGAATACCGGTGGTAAAAATTTCGGTAACCACGTCATAATCGATCACGGCGGTGGTGTTTCGACCATTTATGCCCACTGCAAAGATTTATATGTGTCCGTAGGCCAAGAGGTCAGTGCCGGAGAAACCATTGCTTCTTGCGGCAGTACCGGTACTTCGACGGGACCGCACTTGCACTTTGAAGTGCGAGTCAAGGGTGTTCCTGTGGATCCGGCGAATTACATCACGTAAAGGGGCAATTGATGTCGGCATCTGAATATGACGTGCTTGCGCCCGTTTATGACACTTTTCAAAACCAATCTGAAACGGAACACTGGTATGAATTGGCACTGGAACAGATTCGTCGATATGCACGCATAAGCGGCGACGGTGATGCCGGGCGCCTTCTCGTTTGCGATTTGGGATGTGGCACGGGTGAAATGTGCTTGCGTTTGGCACAAGAAGGTTATGACGTGATCGGAGTGGACTTATCGGAGGATATGTTAAATATCGCTCGAGAAAAATGCGACAGAGCAGGGTATGACGTGCTGTTTCTGCGGCAGGATATCACGAAGCTGGATATGTACGGAACAGTGGATGTGTTTGTCTGCATGACCGATACGATTAATCACATCACTGATCGTAAATCGATGTTGAACATGGTACGCAGTTTCAATAATTTTTTAAATCCGGGTGGTATATTTGTATTTGATGCCTTGAGTCTTGAGCATTTGCGTGACACACTAGGCAACAATCAATTTATAGTTGAGGAAAACGGATATTTCATCGTGTGGGAAAATACCTATCGCAGCCGCAATAAGACTAGCCTATCAGAGTTTACGATATTTCGACATGAGGCGGATAATCTTTACCAGCGTACCGAATGTCGAATAACTGAAAAGCATTACACAGATAAAGCCTTTGAGTCTTTACTGAAAGAATCGAATATGAAAATTATTTCTAAGTTCGAAGATTCCAAAACGGAGACGAGCCATACGCG
>DUPM01000082.1 GCA_012838315.1 Clostridiaceae bacterium | reverse complement strand
TTATTAGTTGCGAATAGCAGCTGCAATTGGCGTGGAGAAGTACCCAAGAGGCTGAAGGGGAGGCTTTGCTAAAGCTTTAGGTGGGGCAACCCGCGCGAGGGTTCGACTCCCTCCTTCTCCGCCATATACCCATTTATATGGACCAATGAGACTGATAGATGAAGACGTGCAGCAGTAACGGGCGCACACTCCTGACATCAGATTACCTCATTGGTCTTTTTTCGTCAAGAAATGCAAGTTTATATAAGCATATAATTAATCACGATATGCCAAAACATTATTGGATTGTCAACAATGATTATTATGGTAACATTGAATTATACATAATATTGAAAGGACGAGGACTGATGGCATATAGTTACAACAAGCTGTGGAAGTTACTGATTGATAAAGGTATTAACAAGACAGAGCTTAGGTCGCTCGCAGGATTAAGCACCAATGTTATAGCAAAGCTTGGCAAGAACCAGCCAGTTTCTATGGAATCACTGACAAAAATCTGTGCTGCGTTGGAATGTGATATAGGAGATATCTTAGAGTTTCAGGTCGGTAGAGACAAGCAAGTATGATAATCCTCTAGAAATGGTAAAACCAATATTAGTCCGAGCAACTAGGCATCGTCTTACTAGAGCATATTGACGCCTAAGTAAAGACTGCTGACGCTATGAAACATTACAATTTCTGAAACTACGAGCTTGTACAATATTATTTACTTATGAAGGAGAAAAGATTGAATATTGATTATATCTTGACGGAAAAATGCAAAGATGCTTCTATGACTGCTGATAAGCGACGTATACGGGATCATATCCAAACACTATTTCCCCTAACTACATCTGAAAAAATTATTATTCAATCAAAAAATAAGGAATGTGAAATACCTTATTTAATTACTTGTACGTCAACTACTGAAAATTGTAGTAATGATTATGTTTATAGTATTCATTTAGAGTGTGAGAGCAGCAACTGACTATGCCGCCGCGAATCGAGCACGCTGACCGCACGAATGGTGCATGGTGACCGGAGTAAATGGTGCATCGTCGCCGCCCGAATGGTGCATTGATATTTTAGCACTTCTATAATGAGTGAATGCTCCATTTCGATGGAGTAAATCATTCATTTTGGAGGTCTAGAAACATGACCAATCACAAGGAGATTCTTCGGCTTCACAGCCTCGGAATCAGCAACAAGGACATTTCTGTTGCATGTAAATGCTCCAGAAACACTGTCACTCGAGTCCTGCAACGAGCCGCACAACAGAAGCTAAGGTGGGAACAGACGGAATCACTGAGTGGCAAAGAGGTGACCGAGATCATATTCCCCGATCTTTCAAGTCCCTCGCCATATCGGATGCCGGATTACGAGCATGTTCATCGCGAGATGCAAAAGAGCGGAGTTACGCTTAGTTTGCTCTGGGTGGAGTATTGTGAACAGTGTCGGAACAGCGGTGAGATGCCGTACAAATCCACTCAGTTCAACAAGTATTACGCCGACTATATCCAGAAGACGAAGGCTACGATGCACCTGACGCACAAAGCCGGCGAGGTCATGCAAGTTGACTGGGCAGGACAAACTGCATTCATCGTAGATACCGATACCGGCGAACTTCTCAAGGCCTATATCTTCGTGGCCGTTCTGCCGTATAGCGGGTATGCATATGTCAAAGCTTTTCTGCAACAAAAGCAGGAGGAGTGGATTGCCGCCCATGTACACGCCTATCGTTTCTTTGGTGGTGTGACGAGGATTCTGACACCGGATAATCTGAAGACAGGCGTCATAAGGAACACCAAAGACGAAACGGTGATTAACAAAGTCTATCAGGAGATGTCGGAACATTACGGAACCGCCATCCTTCCGGCAAGACCGTTATCTCCGAAAGACAAAGCCATGGTAGAGGGCTCTGTGGGCGTCATTTCAACATGGATCCTCGCGGCATTACGCAATCAACAATTTCTGTCACTCGGCGAATTGAATGAGGCTATCGAAGAGAAACTGTATCAATTCAATCACAAACCGTTTCAGAAAAAAGAAGGCAGTCGTGCAACAGCGTTTGCCGAGGAAAAACCGTTCCTACTCCCTTTGCCCACACATCCTTTTGAACTGGCAACATGGAAAGAAGCGACCGTACAGTTTAACTATCACGTCAGCGCAGATAACATGAATTATTCTTGTCCCTTCGAATACATCAAGCAGAAGGTCAATGTCCGGTTGACCCGAACTGCCATAGAAATCTTCTTCGAAGGGAACCGAATTGCCTCGCACCCTCGGTTACATGGCCGCCCCTGCCAGTATAGTACACTGGAAATGCATATGCCGCCAGACCACCAGAAGTACATTGCCTGGAATGGAACGCGTTTTATCCAATGGGCGGAGCAGGTTGGAGAGAATACGGCCGCTATCGTACGACTCTTCCTCGGCAGCCGAAAGGTTGAACAGCAGTCGTATAAATCGTGCATGGCACTCCTGAAGCTTACCGACAAGTACCCTCCGCAGCGTCTGGAATCTGCGTGTGCCAAGGCCTTTTCCTTCTCAACGATGCCGAGTCTGAAGAGTATTCAATCCATCCTCAAATCTGGACAGGACAAGCTTCTGAGCAAAGAGACCGAGAAATCCGTTGCTGTTTCAGAATATGGATTCACTCGTGGCGCGGCCTATTACGCAAAGGAGGGCGATAAATGCTGACACACAATACGATTATGAAACTTCAAGAAATGCACTTGGGAGTCATGGCAAATGCGCTCAAAGATCAGCTGACAGATACTACATATGCGGATATGTGCTTCGAGGATCGTCTCAGTTTTTTAATTGACGCGGAGTGGTCAACCCGACGGAGTAATCGGATGACAAGGCTAATCAAGAAAGCAGACTATGCCATTTCAGATGCGTGTCTGGAGAATATTGATTATTCTTCCGACCGAAGTCTGGATAAATCGCAAATCCTTCGGTTATCTACCTGTAACTATATTCTGGAATACCATAACGTGGTCATCCTTGGAGCGACAGGTGCCGGTAAAACCTACCTTGCCTGTGCCCTGGGGATGGCAGCTAATCGCAACTTCTATACCGTGAAGTATTTGCGTCTCCCGGATCTTCTGGTAGAATTGGCAATCGCCCGAGGTGATGGGACCTATCGAACCGTTATGAAGCACTACAAGACCGTCAAGCTCCTCATTATCGATGAGTGGTTGCTTTTCCCACTCAAAGAAAGCGAGGCGAGGGACCTTCTTGAGATCGTCGAGGCAAGAAATCGCAGGGCATCTACGATCTTCTGTTCTCAATTTGACGTTGCCGGTTGGTATCTTAAAATCGGCGAACCTACGGTGGCTGACGCAGTATGCGATCGGATCGTAAATGATTCCTACACAATTAAAATCGAGGGAGACTCCATGCGAAAACGCACCGGGCTCTGCGAGTAAACTGACCGCATGGCGGCTGTGCAC